>CAYIDE010000078.1:0-4551 GCA_964362065.1 Candidatus Woesearchaeota archaeon
GAACTTATATTTAAACCTGCTTATTCCCTAGAATTTCTTATATAGGATGTAGCCTAAAATAGAGAAAGGTTTATCAACTATTTGAAATATAAACAATTATGAAAACAGGATTTGACATACATAAAATAAATGGGGAAGGTTATCTTATAATCCCTCTTTCTATGGATAGATTGTCAAGTGGACAAGATCCCAAATCTTGTTATAAAATTTTAGATGATTTCATCAATAAATTAGAAACTTATTCAAATGATGTTATATTCTTATATACTAATGGGCTTTATTTTAATACTGTTGAATTATCATTTGAAAAACGTAAAAAAACAAATCAACAAATGATTAATCATAGTATGGCTCTTAGAAGATTAATTAAAAAAAGAAGAAAATATATTCCAAACGCCTTTCATTTTTTACCTATTGATTATATTATTTTAAATTCAGAATATTTTGCAGAATTATTTGCTAAATTGAAAAAACTAGAGAGAGAAGATAAGATATTTAGAAATCTCTTGATTAAAGATTCTAAAAATAGAGAATATAATGAAGCTAATATAAACTTTCTATTGGAAGAAATTGTTGTAGCCCATATTATTAGACAAGGCATGGTAGAATTTCCTAGAACATTAGTAAAAAATGATACTTGGAGATTAATCGCTTATCCTGGAATATATCTTTATTCAGATGTATACCAGTGGAATAAAAATATTCTCATAAAAAAAGAAACAACTAACCCATATAAGGGAGCCCAATATGATACTACACAAAAAAAGATTTTTATTTTTGATAATATTAAGCCTTAAATTGCCTCTGAAACCTTCTTTTCTCATCTCTAATATCCTCATCCATCCTCTCTATTTCCTTATCCAAATAATCCTTTAAATAAGACTTTCTTCCCTCATATCTTCTAATCTTGTCTTTGTGTATCTCTTTCTGCCTTTCAAGACTCTCTATTTTCTTTAGGATTTTCTTCTTATCCATTTTTTCTGCCAATTTATTCTCTGTGGTATATAAGCAAGAATTTTTTCCGCATCTGCAAATGCAAGACTTCTCCTATTGCTGTTTCCATTTTTAGCTCTGATGTATGCTTCATAAGCTTCCAAACTGCCTGTAATTTTCTTAAGCAAAACAAGCAAACCTTTCTTATTCGCCTTTTTTCCTTCTATTAAATTATCAACAATATAAACCTCTCTCAATCTAAGCATTAAAGAGTAAGCAATATTATCTGAAATACGCTCGCCGTTTATCTGTGATAGATTCAAAGCTTTTTTAATTACTTCCAGAGCTGAAAGCGTAGTTGCTATGTGGAAAGAAAGATTCTTTCTTGACAGGCTTTTTCTGCTGTATATCTCAAGCAATTGGCTGTTAATAAGTGGAACTGACTCTTTTAGCATTGGTAAAATTGGCAATGCATCATTTTCCAAGTAATATTCTAAGTCTTTTTGAGAAATAAGACAAATATTATATTTCCCTTTCTCAATTCTTTTATTAACATCGCTGGTAATTCCTATAATATCAATATCACTATCCACGTTAGCTTCATTTCTAGCATAGCTTCCAGCAATTCCCAAGCTGATAAGAGAAGGCAGGTATGGTTTAAGAAATCCTATGATTTCTTTCTCTATATCTATGGGAGATTCTATAAGAGTTATTTTAGCTTTTCCATTGAGCCATGCTTTAGGTAAAAGAACTCCTGCTGAATTCCCTAAACGAATCACAGGTTTAATTAAATTCATGTTATAACAATGTTATAACTCTATATAAATCTTACTTCTTGCCTGCTTCTTCCAAAAGCCATTGCTTCCACAAAGGAAAAACATATTCTGATAATGGCAGCCCATGCTCTTCTCTTACTTCACCACTAATCCTGTTAAATACAGTATTAGCTAAGCTTACAAACTTTGCCTCCAGCAGCTCTGGCTTCCCTAACTTTTCTGATAAATAAACAAGTTCCTGCTTAACTTTGCCTCTAAGAAGAATATTGTCATAGACTGCATCCCAGTTTCCAGCCCAGCCCTTGACACTTCCGGCAATTGATTTAATTATTTCTGATTCTCCATTAATAAGCTCCTGTGTTGGCTCTAACTCATCTTTATCCACATTATACCTAAGTAAATCAACAAACCCTCCCTCTTGCAAAGGATCTTTTACCCAATGCTTTCTTACTTCTGTCACAGACATTATTCTTTTCAAAGAATGCAAACCGTCAGGCGTTTTCACAGGATTAGCAATAATAATTATATCTGTTGCCTTAAAGCTCGTAGGTTGCACACCCAAATCATTTACCACCCTATCAAAAACACCATAAGGAGAATCTCCGTGAATCGTGCCAGCCACGACGTTTGCCAAAGCTCCAACTCTCATAGCTTCATACAATGCTTTTGCTTCTGCACTTCTAACCTCTCCAACAATTAAAGCAGAATCTCCAAGTCGTAAAGAGGTTCTGATTCCCTCTGATGCTTCTATCTCAGTAGTCCCTTCAACTAAAGCACTGCGTACTTTCATCCTTAATATATCATATCCAATCTTGCGCATTGTATCTACGCTAAGTTCTAAAGTATCCTCAATCACTAATATCCTTATTTTAGGTATTACTTCAAGCATCAAGCTCCCTAAAAATGAAGTTTTGCCGCTCGACCTTGTACCCGCCACAAGTAAAGTTCTATTCCCATGCACTAAAAAACTTAATAATCCGGCAGCAAAACTATTAATCATCTTGTTTCCAATAAAGAGAGGCAATGTCCATGGCTCATCTCTATGTCTTCTGATAGCATAAGCCAATCCCGCAGGTGACAGTGGCTCTTTTACTGCTGCGACTCTCGCCCTTGCCTGTGGAAAAACCAAATCAGTATCAAGAACAGGATTTGCCTCATCTAAAGGTCTTCCTGATTGCAGGCGTAATTTCCCAGCCCAAGAATCAGCATCTTCATAGCTGGGTAAGATATTCGTCACGCATTCTTCATATTTCTGATGCCTCACAAAAATGGGATTTTGCGCAATAGGTGCATTAAGAACAATATCCTGCAGATTCTGATCCATCAGCAGCACCTCAATAAGACCAAAGCCAACAGTATATCTCACTAATATCCGTGCGAGCGTGGTAAGTTCTCTATAATTCAAAGCAATCCTTTTATGTTGTGAAAGCTCTGTCAGTAAATCCCTTGCCACATTAAAAAAAACAAGGCGAGTTTTTTCAGGATCAGTGAATTCCTCTGCCTTGGGCCTGTGCTCAATTAGAACATTGCGGGCAAGCTGCAAAAGCAAGTGATGCTCCTCAGATAAAGTATATTCCGGTGGAAGAAGATGATAAAAATATTTTGCATCGTCTTTCCTTTTTAAAACAGTCACAGTGGTTTTTTCCACATCACTAACCAATGTATACTGATCAATCATCTCACTCCCTTCGGGAAACTGTGAAACTAATCTTGTAAAAGTAAAATTTGGCAAAATGTCTGGCCTGAAAATAATCTTATATGCTGTTCTGTTTGATATTCCCGTATCTCCCAGTTTTTCCTGCATAAAAATCAAAAGCTTTGTCTGTTCTAGGAGTGTAGAAAATTTCTCAAGGACACGTAAATACTGGCTTACCCCAGATTCTGCACCCCTGCCCTCTTCTTGCTCTTTTCTCAATCCAACAATCCTCCTGCGCAACCTTAAAGCACAGAGCAATGGATCCTGCCGCAAAAGAAGCAAAAAAGAGCTTAGCTCGTCATGCGCTCCAGGAATATCGCCAAAGAGGCTTAAAGTTTGCAATGACAAAATCGCCTCTTGCTTTATCAAATAATGATAAATTCTCGCAATCTCAGCAAGAAATGCAATCTGCTCATATGGATAATGAAAATTTCTCTGTTGCACAAAAACTATCCTGCTCACTCCAGGATTTTCAGCAAGCAAATCAACAACGTTTGCCATAACTGCGGGATTTTCAGCAAGTGATGGTACAAACGGCGCTCGCAGAAAATTCACATATAAAACATCCTCTCCCTGTCTGCGCTCAATTTCAGTTGCATACAGCGGCGCATTTTCCTTGAAAATCATGTTTCACCTCTTCCTTTCCTGCATTCAGGATATTAAATAGATTTCGTTTGTTTATAATATTTTCAAAAGAAATCATCCAAGCATAAAGATTATTGTAGGTTTTCATTATTCTTGCCTAGCTGGGCTGGACCATTCGATAATCTGCGTTGAAGTTGTCCAAGTTGTTCCAGTTGGCATTCCAGTTGCTGTTCCTGTTACGATTCAACCTCTGAACGCTAAGATAGCCAATTGATCAATTACCACCAGCACTTCAAATTTTATTTCTTACTATTTGTTATGCTTGAATTTTATAGCTTAAAATTATTTTAATAAGCACTGGTCAATTGGCATGTGGCCCAGCCATTTCAGGCTAGGAAGCCTCCAAGGAGGAATCTATTTTTATAATTATCTGCTTAGAATAGACTCTGCCGAAGCAATTATTGTTCTTTCATCTTCTTCTATTTTTCTTTTTAGTAATTCATAACTTTTCTTAATATTGACTTCTACCATATCCTGCAAATTTTTTGCGCTGGCTTCGCC
>CAYIDE010000079.1:0-4501 GCA_964362065.1 Candidatus Woesearchaeota archaeon
TATTATAAATTCTTTAAGGGAATAACTCCCCATAAGAAAGATGAGCTTGTTGCAAAAGTGTATTTTGCTTCCTTGGACGGACTTCTTGGAAACCCATCTAATGAAATTAATTCTTTTGCCTGGATGAGATATGATGAAAAGAGCAGGTATGCGCTTTCTTTAATTACTTCAGATATTGTTGAAGCATTGCATTCGGATAAATATTTTTAGAATTATTATTCTTTAGTTTGTGAGTTTAAGTCCATGAATATTTTCAAAGTGTTTTTTATTATATGTTTTTAGGGAGTACCCTTCTTTACGAGCAACAATTCCAATTATTAAGTCTCTGATATCTATACCTTTGCCATTTTTTTGAAGAAATACAATTTCTTGCGCAGCTTCTTTCATATGTTCACGATTAAGAGGAAGAATGACAATTTCCTCTTTTAATTCTTCAATATCTTGTAGTTCTTTTTCTTTAAATTTTGATTGATATGCACCTTTATACAGTTCGAAAAGGGTTATCAGGGTTGTTGCTGTTTGGGTTTCTGCAGGTATGCTATTAAACCATGCAATAACTTGTTCATTTTTTCTCAATAAACCTATTAATACTCCTGTATCTAGACAGACTAAATTTTCCATGTTCTCCAAAGTTTTCGATTATCTTCTTCCAACTCTTTTACTTTTTTATCTGATATCTTCCAGCGCCCTGCAAATTTTAACAAACTTTGGGTAGTACTTCTTTTTTGTTTTACTGCACACAGCACATCATCAAAAGTGGTGACTTTTCCTCTTGCTTTCTGCAGTTCAGCAGCTATCTCCAATAGCCATCTATAATTATCTTCACTGATTTTGATAGTTTTTGTATTCATTTTTGGTGTATATGGTTACTAGGTAACTTAGTTTATAAATTTATTGTTTAGTAAAGAAGGGGATTTTTTGATAAGATTATCTCATTATTTTGTTTCAAAGCATATATTTTTAATCTCATTATTCTCACGCTGTTCATGAAAGAAGCAATAGAAAAATATCATGGGCCTTGTGTGATATTAGCTGGTGCAGGAACAGGAAAGACTTACACCATAGTTGAAAAAATAAAATACCTGATAAAAAATAAGATTTATGAGCCAGAAAAGATAGTGTGCATAACTTTTTCAAATGAGGCAGCCAATAATATTCTGATGCGTACAAGGAAAGCATTAGAGCTTGAATATGGCAGAGAGCCAATAATTAAAACATTCCATGCATTTTCTGCCGATATCTTAAGAAAATACGGTAATTTAATAGGCCTAAATCAAGATTTTAAGATTCTTGATCCTGATGAAGCAAAAGTAGTGCTTCATAGAAGTTTGAGAGTTGAGCCGTATTACTGCAGAAAGTACATCTCAACAATAGGGACTGCTAAAGATTTAGGAATAAGTTTAGACATGCTTCAGGAATATCTTGATGAGCAGATAAAAAAATTTATTGGAATTGACATAGAAAAGAGGTTAGAAAGCCTGCAGTTTGAGTTTCAAATTCTTTATTTACAAAAAGATAAAGAAAAAAAGAAAAAACTTGTTTCTGAAATTACAGTATTGCAGGAAATTATCGGAATAAAAAAGTTTATCTCTACGTGGAGGGCTTATGAGAAAATTAAAATTAAAAGTAAATATCAAGATTATGCAGATTTGAATAACAATGCATTAATCTTGCTTAGTAAATTTCCGGAGATAACTGGAGATTTTTCTTATATAATTGTTGATGAATTTCAAGACACAAATAAGATTCAGCTGGATTTCCTTTTTGCAATAGCAAGACAAGGAAATATTACGATTGTCGGAGATTTAAATCAGAGCATTTATCAGTTTAGAGGAGCATTTAAGGAGAATTATTCGCTTTTTAAAAAGCATTTCAATATTTCTGAAAAAGAGGTTTACAATTTGGATAAATCATTCAGATCCCCGAATAAAATATTAAAGGCGGCACATAAGCTTGTACAACATAATTACAGGAATAAAGAAGAGTGCTTTTTAGTGGAAAATTTTGAAGGCAGAGAAGGAGAGAAAATAGAGGTGAATGAGCTTAAAAACGGAAAGGAAGAAGCAAGAAAAGTTGTTGAACTGGTGCAGAGGGAAATTGGCTTAGGAGCTAGACCAGAGGAAATCTGTGTTCTTTGCAGGACACATCAGCAGGCGAGAATTATAAAACAAGCATTTAGTTCAGCAAATATAGACTATAGTGCTATTAGCAAGAGCTCGCTTCTTCAGCAACCATCTGTTAAAATTACTATAGATTACCTAACTATTTTAGATAAAATAAACAGAAAGGCAAAGGGAGGAAATCAAGAGTGGTGGGACTTATTATACTTAATGAATTTTTCTGCAGATGATATGATAATCCTTGGGAAGTTTTTGAAAGAATTCAGGAATGAAAATGAATTAAGCTTATTAATAATTGAAAAAATACAGATACTACCATTATCTGAACAGGGAAAATTCTTAGCAAAATTAATGCTTGAACGAATAAAAAAACTTGCGTCTTTGGATTTAAATGACTCTGTTGCTCTTATACCTGAAATTTACAGAATAAATGGATTTTTATTTGAACAAAAAAGCATTGAAGGAAAAGAGAGGATGATGCATCTCAATGCTTTTTTAGAGCTGGCTAAAAATCATCAGTCACTTTACGCTAATGATGTAGAAAGTTTTCTAAATTACCTGCAAATTTTAAATAACTTAGATATAGAAATACCTTCAGCTTCAATATCTAAAGGCGGTGTACAGTTAATGACCTTGCATGCTACGAAGGGATTAGAATATAAAATAGTTATTATTACAAATATGGCTCAAAAAAGGTTTCCAATAGGACGCGTGGAAAACAATTTTCTGCTTCCGAGAGTTCTTTTCCCTGATGTGCTTGAGGAAAACAAAAATAACATCAGTGAAGAAGATGTAAGAAATTATGCATCAGAGCATCAGTTGCTGGAAGAAAGAAGACTCTGCTATGTTGCCTTCACTAGAGCGAAGGAAAAATTGATTATTACATACGCAAAGGAATATGCGGGCAAGAAAGCCTATCCTTCTCAATTTCTTTATGAAATTGATTTTCAAAAAAATCCTGCTGTTGTATATTATCAGGATAATTTAGATAAATATAATGAGCCAATCTTAAATAAGAAATTTAATAGGTCGTTTAATTTTATTTCCGAATCAGGGCAGTTTGAAAGTTTAGTTCACGATATTGTTAATTCTGATACAGGCAAATTAAAAAATTTAACTGAACAAAAAGATAAGGTTTATTCACCTTCAGCATTACTTTTATTTTCAGAATGCCAGAAACAATATGAATATCAGTATATTTTTAACATGCCTGAAAAAAAAACCCTGTCATGGGAGGCAATGCGTTTAGGTTCTTTTGTGCATAGGGTATTAGAAAAGGGGGTTAAAGATGGTTTTAAGAGCGTAAAAGAATTTTTAGATTACGGAAAGGAATTAATTTTAGAAGAAGAGTGGGCTTCAATTGATTGGAATGAATCTGAGCATATGATAAAAGTATTTTTTGAAAGGAATAAAAGCAAATATAATTCTCAGTCAAGAACTGAACAAGTTTTAAATACCGAATTGCAAGGAATCGGTTTCACTGGATTTGCAGATAGAATAGATAAAAGTCCAGAGGGTTTGGAGATAATTGATTATAAAACTGGAAAATTCGAAGTTGCTCCAAGAAATCGGAGATGGCAGCTGGGTTACTATGCTTTAGCTGCTGGAAAATTGGATAAAGTGTATAAAATTACACTTGATATGCTTAAACAGGAAAACCCTTTGGAATTTATTTTAGACGATAAGGGCAATGCAATAGGCCAGAATTCAGATAGAATGGATTTCAATATATTTGAAGTTGAGGAAGAGCTTGTATCAACTGCAAAACAGATAATTGATTGCAGAGAAAAAGGTTTTAAGCCCTGTCCCTTAGAAAAAAATTGTGCTTTTTGCAATGAGTATGTTTATAGGCTTTAGATTAGTAAAAGATGATTAAACTGTGTCAAGAATCTTTATGTTAGTAATCACTGCGACGTCCGCCAAAGCGTCGTCCGCCACCACCACCAAATCCACCGCCTCTGCCTCCTCCAAATCCACCACCACGGTCAAAAGACTTTCTTGGCGGCCTGTCAGGGTCAAATGGTCTTGCTTCATTGACGAATAATTTTCTTCCTTCAAGTTCTTTTCCGTTCATTTCCTGTATTGCTTTATCTGCTTGCTCATTATCAGAAATCGTGACAAAGCCAAATCCTTTTGATTTACCAGAATCTTTAAATGTAATTACTATAACTTCCTCCATTGCTCCATAAGCAGCGAAGAGTTCCTTAAGCTTCTCTGAAGTCAAGCTAAAAGGCAAATTCCCTACATACAATTTCTTACTCATACTTATCTCTATCTCCTAATATCTTTGCTTAGAACGGATGTGATGCTATCGTTTCGCCTTCTTAGCTGACTTTTCAAGAAATCAGGGTTTATAAACGTATCTGTGATGCAAAATTTGT
>CAYIDE010000080.1:0-4464 GCA_964362065.1 Candidatus Woesearchaeota archaeon
TTAAAGGATCCTAATTTATATATTTAGTGTGATCCCTGTTCAGTGATCAATCCACCAAATAACTCCCTTTAACTTACAATACAGGAAGGCAGAAGGATTTAAAAAACACTATTTGCGTAGCATGCCTCCAAGAACATGAGCGTTCATTTTATTGATATAGTGCTAAGAGAAACTATAAGGCAAGAAGTTAGCAGTGCTGAGGAAAGAGAAAAATCTCTTGCAGACTACAGGAAAATCTTAGCGGACAGAGCGAGGCCATCTCTTTATAATCCTAATACAGACCCTGTTAATTATTCAATTCTTTATCCTGGAAATTCTTGGCATTCAGGCGATGGTACTTTTTAGAACTTTAGACATCTAAAACTACCTGCGCTTCCCAGCCCTCTTTGGTTTTTTTTATGTACATTTCTGAATAAGTTGCAGCTTTAATGTGCTTTAACTGATACGGGGAGGTATCTGTTCCATATATTTCTGCTTTTAGATTATTTCCTCTTAGAGTTACCTCTCCTTTAAGGGGAAGAAAGTGCTCTGCATCTACTAAAAAGAGAAGTTCATCGATAAAATTAGACAGCAGAGACTCCTGGTCAGTTCCCTGGACTTCAATTACCTTGCCTTTTTTCTTTTTGGGTAATTGGCCATCAGTCATGTATTCTGCGAGAGCTTCTATGGCATGTTCAAACACTTCCTGCAGAGTTTTGCCGTAGGTTCTAAACTTAATGTCTGCTGTATGTTCAAGAAAAACATAGCGCTTTTTCATCTCAATGCAAGGAATAAGGATTTTAAAAATGTTATTAAAAAGTTTTATAAATGTTCTTTAAGTAAAAGATAGATGAAGCTGATTGATGTAATTTTGGTTTTATTGCTGTTAGGTGTATTGAGTTTTGGGCTTTATGTGCTTTGGCTTTATTTGCCCGCAGAAACAATAACCTATGAGCCAGTGAGTGCGCAATATCAGGAAAATATTTCTATTTCGTCTAAAAAGAGCCAGATTCAGTTTTATCCTGGTATGAGATATCCAAGCAGTACAATAAGCTATCAATTTGAAGATGCTTGTGACTCTGAAAAGAAAGAATTAGTCCTCTCTGCTTTTTCAATACTTTCAGAAAAAACTTTATTAAACTTTATTCCTGCAAATTCTGATGCGCGGTTGGAAATTGTGTGCTCAGATATTGCACCAACATCTGAACAGAAAAACCATTTCATAGCTGGTGAAGGAGGCCCTACATCTATTATCAATGCAAGCAAACAATACGTTATTTTAAAGGGTAAGATTTCCCTTTTTAGGAATGAGCGTTGTGAGACCCCTAACATTGCTCTCCATGAAATTTTACATGCGTTAGGCTTTGACCACAATCAAAATCCCGATAGCATTATGTATCCTGTAACAAACTGCGGGCAAGTATTTGATGAATCGCTCATTGGCGCGATAAATGAATTGTATAGCACTCCAGAGGGACCTGACCTTGCGTTATTGGAGGTACGAGCAAGCAAGAGCGGCAGATATTTATCATTTCAAGCATTAGTCATGAACCAAGGTCTTGAAGACGCGCATAATGTACATTTCTCTGTCATTGCTGATGGAGAACTTGCAAAAACATTTTCTCTGCAAACAATTTCAATTGGAACGAGAAAATCTCTTGAAGTTGAGAATGTGCCAATTGCCAGAAATGCTGCAGAATTAGTGTTTCTTATTTCCAGCGAAAAAGATACATCTATGCTTAATAATCAAGTTACCTTATTGCTTGAGGATGAGTAAGGAAGGGAAGGCGTAGGAATCTTTAAATATTGCTCTCATCTTTAAAGACTAGCATGACAGACAAAGAGCGTGTAATAAAAGAAAGAATAAGCCATTCTGGAATCTTTGATTTTCCTGCATTTTATGGCTTCGTGCATTACTGGCTTGAGGAAGAAGGATATGGAGTTGTGGAACGAAAGTATGCTGAAAAGGTCACAGGCAATACAAGGGAAATATCTATAGAATGGAAGGCAACAAAAAAACTTTCTGATTATTTCAAGATAGAAATTGAATTGGATTATGAAGTAAAGGAACTTTCTGATGTAGAGGTTGAAATAGATGGCAAGAAGAAAAAAATGAATAAGGGAAAAATAGAAATAGAACTTACAGGAAATCTCATTAAAGATCCAGAGAGCAGCTGGGAAAGCACTCCACTGAATCGTTTTCTTAGAGACGTTTATAATAAATATATTATTCCTACACGTGTAGAAAGCATGAATGAGAAAGTGAAAGCAGATGTAAGAGACATCAAAGAAGAGATGAAGGCATTTTTTACATTAAGTGGCAGAAGATAATTGATTGAGCATATAAATCTTTATATAATATGTCCTGTTTTCAGTATTATGAAAACAGGTGTGCTTCTTTTAATTGGTGTATTGTTATTACCTTTAATATCTGGGGAACCAGATTTAATTGTGGAAAAAATTAGCAGGGGGGAAGTGGTTATTGCTGAAGCTAGTAATCCTATTGAATATGAATTGCAGATTTCTAATAATGGAATTGCAGAGCCATATGAAATTTATTCAGTTGTCGGCATTTCATTCAGCCCTCGTGGGACTTTTTTTCTACCTGCTGGAAATTCTACACTTAAAGTGAAAGCTTTTCCAAGTGAGAAAGCACTAAAGCGTACTGGAGTATACACATTTCAATATCATCTCAAGGGGCAGAATTCTGGGGTGTTTACAGACACGCTTAGTTTCAAAGTAATACCTTTTTCAGAAGTTTTTAGCTTTGAGGGAGGAAATTTCCTGCCAACAGATAATAATGTTATAATAAGCATAAATAATAATCAAAACACAATTCTGGAAAATGTATCTGCAGATATTACTTCGAAATTCTTTGACGAAAAAAGAGTGCTGTCTTTTGCTTCTTTTGAAAATGTAAATGTTTCTCTTCCTATTGATACTGAAAAAGTTAAAAATGTAATAGCGGGAAGCTACCTTACAAAAATAGAATTGAGCATCGCTGGGGCAAAGACAAGCAAAGAGATTAGTATAGAATATCTTGAATCAGAAAGCGTTTCAGTAAGAAAAAGCAGTACTGGGTTCCTGCTGAGAAAAACAACAATTACAAAGATGAATGAAGGCAATGTTCCTGCAACTACACAAATTGAGCAAAATCGAGATGTTCTCACGAGATTATTTACAATACATTCGTTGGAGCCTGCAATATTTGAAAGGAAGGGATTGTTAGTTCATTATGTCTGGGAAAAAGAAATACAGCCAGGTGAATCTTATAGTGTTTCATCCTCGACAAACTACACATTCCCCTTTCTGCTTGTTTTATTGGTAATAGTGATAGCTGTTATAGTTGGAATTACTATACGCAGGGCTCTTTCTATTCATAAGCGCGTGTCTTTCGTTAAAACTAGGGGCGGGGAATTTGCCCTGAAAGTAATTTTACATGTCAGGGCAAGAAAGCGTGTGGAGAATGTGCAGATAATTGACCGCTTGCCTGGAGTTACTCAAATCTACGAACGTTTTGGAAACAAGCCGGATAAAATTAATCATGAATCAAGGCAGCTATTTTGGAACATTGCGCATTTGAACGCGGGAGAAGAGAGAATTTATTCATATATTATTTATACAAAAGTTAATATTGTGGGAAGATTTGAACTTCCACCAGCAATGGCTTCATTTAAGCAAAATGAGCAGATTAAGATGGTGCATTCTAACAGGGCATATTTTGTGTCAGAAACAACCAGGACTGATTATCCTTGAGTTGAGCAAAGACTTTTAAATGTCTTCTTATTTGAAGGTATAGCCCTTCGTAGCTCAAAAGGTGATATAATTACCCTTCATAACAATGTTTAAATAGATCTCTTTGTATTGGTTATTATGAAAAGTAAGGAGAAAGTTCTAAAAGATTATATAGAATATAAGAAAATAAGTGTTCACACAGATGCTATACATGATTTAGAAAGATACATTAACAACTTTATTATATCATCTAAAAAACTTCTGGGAGACTTTAAGGAGGGTGAATTAATAGATTACTTCAATAACGCAAGCAAAAAATATTCTAACGAAACTTTAAACATGATTAAAGTTAATACAAAGAACTTTATAAAATGGTATTTTGTTGACTGGAGTTCAAGATTTAGAAATTTAGATAAGATTTGTAGAACTATAAAATCAGAAAGCTCCTATAAATCTGAAGACATGATAAGTATATCTGACTTTGAGAAACTTATCTCTGCAGAAAGAGATATATTTTGGAAAACATATTTTATCACTTTATTCTATGGTGCATGCAGACCTTTAGAAGTATGTAATCTAAAATGGAAGGACATAGAATTCAGCGAAAACGGAGAGTCGTTTTTTAACATATATTCTAAGAAAAATAAAAATTCCTTTATTAAATATTTGCCTAAGGAAGCAACTTATTACTTAAAACAACTTCAAGATAACGGCAGCGAGTTCGTATTCCCTAATAAACAAACTAAATTA
>CAYIDE010000081.1:0-4400 GCA_964362065.1 Candidatus Woesearchaeota archaeon
CTTTATTAGTAGAATTTCATAAAGAAATTCTATTCAGGATGTAGCCATTTTCTGGCAAAGGTTTATAAACCTCGCAAAATCAATAAAAAAATGGAAATTAAACCATATCGTAGGAATATCCACTATCTATTGAGTCATAGGGATAAATATGAAACTCAGAGACCAGAGGAAAAAAGAAGCATCTTAGATGTACAGCCAATGTTTTTCAATAAGAATAAAAATAGGTCATATTTACCTAATCTTCCATTATCATTATTATTGGTACTTGGTGGATTGTTTGCAGCAATATACTTTATTACAGACCATACAAATAACCAGGCAAGAAATGCCTTAAAGGCATTGGATGACAGAATTTCAGTCCATAGCTCAACAAATCTGTTAAAAACAAACTCTTCTCATAGACCATACCAAAGAAAATATTGATTGAATAACCTTTAAATATCTCTTTTCTTTCAAAGAGACATGAGAATTATCTCCCTACATTGTGATTATATTAGGTTCAAGCCATTAAAAAAAGCGCTGAAAAATGCTGAAATTATTAAAGATAATAAAGAAATCTCTGTAAAAGATCCTCTTGTTATATTAACTGCTGTTGAAAAAGGAGATAATGACCAGATAATCAAACAATTAATCTCATCTATTAAAAAAACAGCAGAAGAGGTAAAAGCCAGAAGAATTGTCCTCTATCCCTATGCACATCTATCTTCAAATTTATCTGACCCAGCAACAGCTCTTGAATATCTTACCGAAGCAGAGCATGTCTTAAAAAAAGAAGGATTTGAAGTAACAAGAGCTCCATTTGGTTATTATAAAGAATTTGAGCTCAAATGCAAAGGTCATCCTCTTTCAGAATTAAGCAGGGAATTTACATCAGGTAAAACTTCAGGTGCGCAAAAAGACAGCAGAAAAATATCTGAAAAGAAAATTATTTTAGACAGAAGAGAACTAAAGCCAAATGACCACAGAATTTTAGGAGAAGATCTTGGTATATTTTATCTTTCTGATGAAATAGGCCCTGGACTTCCATTATGGCTCCCTAATGGAGAGATTATCCGCCATGAATTAATTGAGTATATGCGCAGCTTAGAAGAAAAAAATAATTATAAGTATGTTAGCACACCACACATCACAAAAGCTCGCATCTATGAAAAAACAGGCCATATCCCATATTATGAAGAGACTATGTTTTCTCCTATGGAGATTGAAGGTGTGAAATATTATCTGAAACCGATGAATTGCCCGCATCATCACATGATATTCAAAAAATTAGTAAAGAGTTATCGGGATTTGCCCCTGCGTTTAGCTGAAGCTGGCTCTGTTTATAGAAATGAATTATCTGGTGTAACATATGGTTTAATGCGAGTGCGAAGCATGACGCAAAATGACGCCCATATCTATCTCACTGCAGATAAGCTTAAAGAGGAATTCCTAAAAGTCATGAAGTTAATAGATGAAGCTTATTCAGCTATAGGCGTGCAAGATTACTGGTATAGACTTTCATTGCCAGATTTTAAAAAGAATCCGGAAAAATATACAGGCGACCCAAGAGAATGGCTCTATGCATCCCAAGAAATTAGAAAAGCAATGAAAGAATCCGGAAAGAAATTTTTAGAAGGTCAGGGCGAGGCAGCCTTTTATGGCCCTAAAATAGATTTGCAAATAAATAATTCACAAGGTAAGGAAGAGACACTTTCTACAGTTCAGGTAGATATTGTATCTTCTAGAAGATTGAATTTAAAATATACTGATGAACACGGAAAAGAGCAATTTCCCATTATCATTCATCGCGCACCTCTTGGAAGTTATGAGCGATTTGTCGCATTTTTACTGGAGCAGACAAACGGCTCTCTGCCCCTATGGCTTTCTCCAATACAGGCAAGAATAATTAATTTCACAGACCGCAATACGAAAGCAGCTGAAAAAGTGAAACTTAAGCTGTTAAAAGAAATCCCTTCCCTAAGAATAGATACTGATTACCGCTCCACAACAATCAGCGATAAAATCAGAGACGCAGAGCTTCAAAAAATTAATTATATTATCGTTATTGGAGACAAAGAAGAAGAAAAAAACACTCTCGCAGTGAGAGAACGAGGAAAAAAGCCAGTGTTCGGCGTAAAGCCAGAATTCTTTGTCAAAGATATCAAAGAAAGAATTGAAAAAAGGAAGCAATAATTTCTATGGGAATGTTCGATAATTTAAGATGTGAATATCCTCTTCCAGATAAAGAAGCACAAAATGAGGAATTTCAAACTAAAACTTTTAATTGTTTTCTAGATCTGTATATTATAACAAAAGATGGTGATCTTATTTTATACTCGTTAAAACAAAATCCTGTTAAGTTGCTTTTTCATGGAGATATTATCTTTTATACTTCTATGGGAAAGTCTGAAAAAGGGGATTTTAAGTGGTTTGAATATTGTGCGAGATTTAGTGAAGGAAAACTTAAGTGGATTAAACAAAATAAAATTTTAAAGCTAAAAACTTATAAACCCCTTTTTGCTCTTAATTAAAAGGTTAAAAGAGAAATGAAATTACAGCCATACATAGATAAGCTTGAACGTGCCCCAGAATATAAAAATTTTCAGAAAAAGTATAAAGACGCATTTATGGTAGCAGGATTTTTTGTTCTGGATTTTGAAAGCGGGCAACACCTTAATCAGCTGGATTTTTATGTGCCATCTGAAAAAAAGATAGCCGCTTTCACCTTAGATAGGAGGGTAGTTATGCAATTATTGGATACAATTAACAGCAAAGTTCCTGAAAAGCTGAAATCAAGCACCAAGATAGATTTGGATGAGCTTCACGGTATTCTTGAAGACGAAATGAAAAACAGGAACATATCTGAAGAGATTAAAAAAATGATTGCAATATTGCAGAATTTAGATGGCAAGAACATCTGGAATGTAAATTGTGTTCTGTCAGGAATGAGTATTCTTAATGCTCATGTAGAGGATGATACCAAGACAATACTCCGCATGGAAAAGAAGTCCATTTTAGATTATATTAAGCGTATGCCAAATCTTTCAATGCAGCCCAATGAAAATATGCAGGGAGGAGAAATTCAGCCGGAAAATCCAGAAGATAAGCTGAAAAAGCTTCAACAGCTTGAAGCAGAAATTGCAAAGGAAAAAGAAGAACTTGTTAAAAATATGGAAAATCAAGGCAATGTAAATAAAAAACAAAGCCCAAAGCAGGAAAAACCCAAAAAAGTCTCAAAAATCAAGGATATTTCTGGTTGACATACTCTAAAGTCGAAAATGCGTTAAATAGTCTACTAAGCTGACTTTACGAAAGATTAGCAAAAGACTTATATATTCATGCTTTTTAGATAAGTTATGGAACAAGATATAAAAATAAATGCAAAAGAAATAATGATAAAATTAGCAAGACTTCAAATGGACATGAATTATGTAAGAGAACATATTAAAGATATTACATTTACAGAAGATGATTTGGAAGCTATTGGGGAAGCTAGAAGGGATTTGAAAGAAGGAAAAACAAGGAGGTTGTAATCCTCAATGTATTTTGTAGACCTTTCTCAACGTGCTCAAAAATTTTTGGACAAACTTGATTCTCATGTAAAAGAGAGAATTGAGAACACACTAAAAAGATTGGAAAATAATCCTGTTCCGAGCGATGCTAAGTTTATAGGAAGAGAGGGTGGAGAGAAAATTTTTCGTTATAGAATTGGAGATTACAGAGCATTATATTCTATTATTGAAAACAAAAAAATTGTTCTTGTAATTAAGATAGATAAAAGACCAAGGTTTTATGATTAATAACCCATTAATTCAACTATTTTTAATTCATTTTTTCCCAAAGCATTTTGGTATATCCTTCTTTAATATAATTTTTCCTGCTTATTCCCATAGTTTTCATAATTTTCTCAACATATTTTCTCGCCATGTGAATGTTCGCATTATCACACAAGTATTCAACTTCAACAAACCAGCCAAGACTTTTAACTTTATTAATTTCAATGTGAAAGTTTTTCTTTATTTCAAAAAGCCAAGTCTCTTTTTCCTTTCTAAGCCATTTTTTAAATCCAAAATCTCTGATAAGATAAAGAAAATTGTCAATATCGCTTACAAAAAATTCAGTTTCCTTTTTTGCCTGCACCTTATTAAATGATGAAATTCTTTTTTTAAAGTTTATTTCATATCTGCCCTTTCTTTTTCTTATTCTCAGACTCTTTTGAGGATATGCTCTCTTACTTTCAAGAGTATAGTAATCATCAATCTTTTTTTCCTTTCCATTAAACTTTCCAATTTTTCCGGCTTTTTCCAAGAAGCTGTTCACATCCATTATTTTAGCTTTTGCCTCTACCTCAATCATTTTTTTATTAATCAGTATCTCCGCATGAGTGTACAAACTATAAAATTACTCCACAAAGCTTAAAT
>CAYIDE010000082.1:0-4327 GCA_964362065.1 Candidatus Woesearchaeota archaeon
ATACTTTCCAAAACATTTATAAATAAACAATAATCTTGATAAGCATGCTGATATTTTTATGGATAATTATTGCTCTCGCAATTTTGCTTGTAATAATTTTTATTTCATATTATAACCGCTTTACAGTTTTAGAAAATAGAATAGACAATTCTCTTGCGCAGATTGATGTGCAATTGAGAAAAAGAGCAGACTTAGTTCCTAATTTGATTGAGACAGTTAAAGGATGTGCAAAGCATGAAAAAGAAATTATGAAGGATGTCACAGATGCCAGAAAAAAAATGTTAGCTGCAAAAACTCTCCCTGAAAGGGCAAAGGCAGGAGCTGCCCTGCAGACTGCTCTTGGCTCAATCTTTGCCATAGCAGAAAACTATCCACAGCTAAAAGCAAATGAAAATTTCCTGCACCTTCAGCAGGAACTAGCAGCAATTGAAGAGAAAATAGCATATTCCCGCCAGTACTATAATGATTCTATACTAAGCTACAATAATTCAGTAGAAAAGTTCCCAGGAGTAATGTTTGCAAAACTTTATAGTCGAAAGGAGAAGGAAATGTTGAAAATTCCTGCAGAATCCAGAGCCCTTCCAAAAGTTAATTTTTAAAATTGAAAAGCCGTAATCACTTTACAAAGGTAATAATTTCTAAAAAACGATAAGTTTATAAGCTCCTGCTCTACGCGATTATATGGCAACCTTAAGGCACAAACTAAATGAACACTCGCCAAAGCCAAAATATTCACTTGTAATAAGCAGTCCACGAGAAATAATTAGCAAAGGAATTCAGGATAGTCTGGCTATAGGAAACGGTATTGCTGTAGTCGGAATCGCAAGAAATTTGACAGAAACCCTATCTATTTTAAAAAATAAATCACCGAATGTAGCTCTAATAGACTTTTCTGTAAGAGATGGCTTTTCTTTTAATGACTTAATGGAAATAAAAAACCAGCATTCAAATATTCCATATTTAGTTATTTCAGAGCATGATGAAAAGTTTTATGCAGGACGTTGCCTGAAAGCAGGAGCTCTCGGTTATATCTCTCTTAGCAGCGCTGCACAAAAACTTAATGAAGCTGTTCTTGCACTAGCCCAAGGCAAAAGTTATTATTCTCCTTCTTTACAAAACCAGATTATATTGTCATATACAAAAGCGGTAAGAAATCAAAGCATGTTTCCTGAAGATAGACTTACCAAAAGTGAGTTGGAAGTTTATCAACTGCGTGGCGAAGGATTCTCAACAAATAAAATCGCCGAGAGATTAAAATTAAGCAAGCGTACTATCGAGGCATATTTTGATAATATTAAAGAAAAATGCAATATTGGAAATAGTGTGGAATTAACACACAGTGCAACGCTTTGGGTTGCAAACTTTCATAATAATCAAGAATCAGCTAGTACTGCAGCATAGGTTTGTTTTTAATTACCATTACCGAACCACAAGTACAAAGACCCACAAGACTGCAATAGCCAGTACTGTCAGTAATGCTCCTATCCACACCATTTCCCTGATTTTCACATATCCTGTATTGTAAGCCATTGCATTAGGTGGTGTTCCTATAGGAAGTAAAAAGTCAAAAGATACAGCAATTGCGACAGTTATTGCAAGTAGTTTTGATTCAATGTTTATTGCTTGCGATAAAGGAATAACCAAAGGAATAATAATTGCCGCTACTGCAGTATTGGAAACAAAAGCACCAAGTCCAACGATTATAACTATTAAGCTTACCAACAAAATAGGAAAATTGTTGCCGTCCACAATTCCTTGTATCGAGCCAACAATTGTTTCTGCAAATCCTGTTTTAGTTACTGCTTCTCCTAATACAAGTCCTCCACCAAACAAAATAAGCACTGACCAGCCAAGCGTATTAATATCTTTCTCATCTAAAATTCCTGATAAAAATAATAATATTCCTGCTCCTAAAGCAACAATAGAGTTAGGTATATTGTGCAGAGGTTCAGTTAGCCAGAGCAGGATGGTTACAAAAAATATGGTGATAAACGCCTTGCTCTTTCTATCAAGAGGTTTCTTTTTTGGTGATGCTATTTTCACATAGCCCTTTTCGGGTTTGTAAATCAATATTAGTAAGAAATAGCACACTCCAATAAGAATAACCATAATCGGCAAACCATAGAAGAGCCATTCTAAAAAGCTGATTCCTGTACCTGTTGCTCTCTCTAAAATACCCGCAGCCAATGCATTAGGGGGCGTTCCTACTAAAGTTCCTATGCCCCCAATACTAGTGCCATATGCAATCCCTAAAACTACTGCTTTTCCATAATTTTCTGTTTTAAATTTACGCAGCACTGCTAATCCAATAGGAAGCATAATCGCTGCAGCAGCAGTATTTGCCATCCACATAGATAAAAATGCAGTACTCGCAATCAAAGTAAAAAGCAGGAGTTTTGTACTGTGTATTCGTGGCAGTAGTAAATTAGCGCACCTTGTATCAAGTTCCAGCTTTCTTAACCCTCTTGCAATTAGTAGACTACCTAAAAAAAGCACAATAATAGGATCGAAAAAAGGATTAAGTGCCTCTTTTGGTCCTAAAACACCAAAGAGCACAATAACCAATGGAATAAGCATGGATGTGACAAATAATGGAATCGCGTCTGTTATCCAGAGCGTTCCTGCCAGGACCATTGTAGAAAAAACAATTCTCTGGTTATATGGGAGATCATCAAAAATAATAAAGACGGCCCCTGCTAAAACTAATGCAAGAATTATAAAGAGCGGTCGGATTTTATCGTAATGACGCTTCGCTTGATGAAATGGCATGATGCCTCTTTATTTTTAAGTGAGTTTATGATTTCATAATTAATAAAGCAGGCGTGTTTATATTCTTTTCTTTTTAATATGGGCAAAGCTTAAATACAACACATTTCTTAATATTTAATTATGAAAAGGGGAATTATTTTCTGGTATGGCATAATAATATTTGGCATTTTGCTTCTTACTTTCGCAACTGCAGAAGGCAGCAGTACTCTATTTGCGAGTAATGAAAGTAGTGATAACAGTACAGTATCGAATGATACTACTAATTCTTCAACTATGAGAACATGTGAGGATTCTGATGCAAATGCGGAATTTCCTGATGGCAAGAATTATTTCCAGAGAGGTGTCGTGACAATTTGTGCTGGTGTAAACTGCACAAAAAGAGAATTTAAGGATCGCTGCTCAAGTCCTAAATTATTAGAGGAGCATTTCTGCCCAAATAATACTACGCGTTCAGGTATTACCTATGCGTGCCCAAATGGCTGTTCTGAAGGAGCTTGCAGGCTACAACCAAGAAATGAATCAGAAGACGATGATAAATCTGGAAAAAATAAGACAAATCCCAGAGAACTATGTGAGCAAAAAGAAACCCGTTTTCAACGCATCAAATGCCGACTTGAAATACAGAGAAATGTTTCGCTTGATGATTTAAATATAACAGAAGAATCATGCCTTAATGTAAGAAATCAGAGCAAATGCAATGCACTCTATGCACATGTAAGGGCATGCTATAATAAGCAAGGAATTTTCAAGGACCAATGCTTTAAGAGAACTGCAGGATTTATTAAAAAGAATATAAAGGAAGAAAAAAATTCTGATGCTCTGCGGAATTACATGATTTTCTTGCTTTATAATCTGCAGGAAAAAGTTGAGGATGCACAATCATCAGGCAATATAACTTCAGAGCAAGGAGCACAGCTAATTGATCTTATTGTTAGTATAAAACAGGATATTTTAAATAATTTAACTAAAGAAGAAATTAAGCCAAAGTTAAGAGAGCTTAAAGAAAAATGGAGAGATATAATGGAGCAAGGGTCATGAATAAAAAAGGAATTAGCAAGGGAATGATTATAGGAATTATTGTGATAATTTTGATAATTATATTAGCAGCTATAAAAATTAATAAAAAAAGCCAGCAGGAACAAACATCTTCTGAAAATCAGCAGGATTCTTCCCAATCTCAACAGGCCTTGGATCAATCAGGTGACAGAAACCTCCAGACAGCAGATGACGATTTCTCAGCGCTAGATGAAACCCTCGAAAATTTAGAATAGCGATGCATTGTTGCGTTGTCGGGTGCTGTTCTGAGTAAAAAAATTATTTTACCTTTTTGATGACTTTCTCTAATTCTACTATGAAATCCCTTGTATCTACAAAATAATTAGGATATGCCTTCTCTAAATCTTTTGTTGTATCTGCACCTACAAGAACGACATCATAATCTGTTCTTCCCTTATGTCTCTTCTCTAAATTTGTATTGATTAGGTATTACTTATATAGGTAATGTTTATAAAGAACAACAATCTTTATTTAGCATGGCACAGATAACTTTAGAGGTTAA
>CAYIDE010000083.1:0-4166 GCA_964362065.1 Candidatus Woesearchaeota archaeon
TCCCTACACGACGCTCTTCCGATCTACTTGAGAGGAGATATTGCTTATAGAAATATTTGATTCATTATCAATCTTATACCAAACTGCCTGTGCTCCGCTCACGCTGTAATTCAAAGGAATATTATGACTGAAAATATAGGTTGAATTTCTTGGAGTATTAAGGGCCAAAGTAGGAGGACCTATGACTTGTATGGAAACATTAAAAATACTAGAAGTTGCCTTTCCTGTGATTACCTCTCCAGTAATAATTTGGCCAGTTATAGAGTTAGCGCTGATTATTCCTGCTGAAAGGATTATTCCTAGAATTACCAAGAGAACTACGCACCCCATATTATTTACGAGAAGAAGAAGTATTTAAGACTTGCTTTTTATACCAGAGGTTTTTGAGCTTGATAATTTTCTTTTAAGAAAAATAATAATTAGGATTATAATTATTGCGATAATAATGTAGATTATTACAGGAGAGATTTTCTTTTCTGTCTCTGGGGCTAGGGCAGGAGTTTCTGGGGCTTTTTCCCGGACATTGACATTAAATCTTTGTATAAAAGCACTGCCAAACTGGAATTGGCCTGTTTGTGTTATTGGAGAGCTCGTAAATTCAAATTCCATATTATACACTTTACCTGGAGGGTCAGTTTCAGGGATAGAAATTCTGACATGAACAGGAATGTCTGCTGCTCCTGCTGGGACAGTATAAATATCAGATTCGTCAATAAGAGTTGCAATATCAGAGCCCTTGTTGATTTTTACTTTAAAGACAATATCTTCTTGAGCGCCTGCTCCATTTTGGAGGCCAAATTCTATTTCTTTAGTATCTCCGGGAGAGAGAGAAAGAGGATTTTTGTTATTTGGCTGATCCCAATAAGATGAAGATACTCCTGCAGCAATTACAAAATTAGCAAGGATTATTAAATTTGTTAATATAATTATTAATCTGTACAAATTATTTTTATTTTTTATTTTGTTATTCATATTATGATACTCTTAATGTCCAAGAGCCCTCATTGCTTGTGGAGTAGGGTTGACCAGTTAATTCATTTCCAGCATATTGAATACAAATAAATATATTTTCTTGTCCTGTTGCATTGTTTGCTATAGAGTGATTGCCTCTTGGAAGAGAAGCGTTTGCAATAGCAGTATATACTGATTTGCTTAGCAATGTAACATTTTGACCGCCGCATTCAGCAGTCGGGGTGCCTCCTGTTTTAGTTCCAATCGATATATTTCTAGCATAAATAGATAGAGCACTATCTGTTTCACCATCTAAATCAGTTGCATTTAAATCAATACTAAAATTGGCAATTGCAACATTACCTGTATTGTTCATAAGAAGAGGTCCACTACTTGGCGTTGTATTTCTTGCTCCAGAAGATATAGATGCGAATGTAACAACTGAAGGCCCTGCTACGTTCGCAGTTAGTGTGTTAAAAGTGAAGTTTTGTGTAGTGTTTTGAGCAAAACTACCATCTGTATCATTAATTGCAACTGTAATATTCCACGCACCAGTATCATCAAAGAACCACATGGGAATTGTGCATGTGTAATTAGCGCTTGTAGAATTATTGTTGCCTACTACGCCACAAGTAGCATTTGAGCGCGTTGGTTCTCCAGTTTTGGTGGCATTTATTCTTGCTGTCGCATTATTTAGATTTCCTGTGCCATCTTGATCATGTGCTGTGAAATTTATTATGAAATTTCTTATACCATTTTCAAAAGGAGCTTGTGCAAGAACAGGGGTTACAAAACTGATGGATGGAGCAGTGTTTGCAATAGAAATATTTAGGGTATGGGTAGATGTTGTTGCTCTTCCAGTAATTGTTCCTTCTTTTATCCAGTCAAAAATACCAGAAGATGCTAAAGATGAGAAAATAATTATAAAAGCTCCTGCAAACATTATTAACTCTAATTTTTTATCTTTGCTATCCATGATTTCCTCTTATCTTCTTTTTTATATGACTTAGAGGTATTTAAATATTACTTTTTAATTTTTTTACTGCTCGCGAGTAAATGGTCCAGATATTACGCTGATCTCTGTTAAGCAGATGGGCAATCTCACTGTACTTCATACTTCTGTTTTCTTTCATATATTTACAAAGAGATTCAAAAACTGTAAGCCTGTTTTGCATAAAAATACTTAATGGGATGGCAATTATATTATCTTTTATGTTGAATAATTTTTCTTGTTTTTCTTTTGCTTTTTTGCAAGCTGTCCAGATAGTTCTTTCATTTCTCATTAAGAGCTTTGCTATTTCGCTGAATCTCATGTCTTGATTCTCTTTTAGATATTTGCAGAGAGCTTCTAATCCCCCAAGCTTCTTTGTAAAGATGGAAACTGGAATATCCTGTTTAGAATCTTCTTCAAGCATTGATTGTATAACTTGCTTTTTTATAGAATATTTCTTGCTAATTTCTGTAATTAAAATATCTAAAGTTTCTTTCTTTGTAAGAGAGTGTTTTTCTCTTAATTCTTCTACTATTAGTCTAATGGCCTGCATCAGATTATCATCTTTAATTTTTTGTTTTCTTCTTCTTAAACTTCTTATGCCAATGGCAACGACCAAGATGCGCAGAGTCCAGGAACCCTGCGCAGAAGTAGAATATGGTTGAGCAGTCAGATCGCCGCCTACAAATTTTATACAGACGAAGAGTTGTTCTTGTCCTGTTATGTTATTATTTATTGAATAATTGCCTCTTGATAGAGATGCGTTTTGTATTGAAATGTAGATGGATTTATTTAGTGATGTAGTGTTCTGGCCACCGCATTCAAGAGGAGGAGTGCTGCCAGATGAAAGACCAATAGAAAAATTACCAGCATAAATAGACTTGCTACTATCAGATTCTCCTACTAAATCTGTTGCATTAAATTCAATATTTCCTGATGATATCGCTACATTACCAGTATTATTCAAAAGAATAGGATCATTATCAGAAGTGGTGTTGTAGCTAGCAGGAGCAGGCGAGGGAAAAGTTAAGGAAGCGGGAGCTGATTTATATGCTGTTAAAGTGTTATAGGTAAAGGTAGCTGTATCATTTATTCCCTGATTATCTGAAGTATCATTGATGCCTACACCAATATTCCAAGCACCATTTTCATCAAAGTACCACATGCTAATAGTACAGGAGAAGTTTGCGTAGTTTGTAGAATAATTAACTATATTTATACATGAAGTATTTTGTCTTAGGGGTTCAGAGGAGCGGGTAAAATTTGCTGTTGCTAAACTAAAGTTAAGGTCAGTAAATCCGTCTGCATCATAGACTGTGAAATTTACTGTTACGTTTCTTATAGCATCTTCTAAAGGCGTTTGCGCAGGAATTTCTGTGACAAATGTTATTTGCGGAGCAGTATTCGGAGTTGTGACATTTATTGTAATTGTTCTTATCTCAGTTTTGTTAAAATTACCATCATTATCATATGCAGTTGCATTAAAGTAATAAAGCCCATTTATTATATTTGTGATATTTACAAAATTTGGAGATGAAGTAGAAGTTGTTTCATTTACTATTGAAAAAGTAGAATTATACAAGTAGATAGTTATATTTTTCAAGCCCGAGCCAGAATCAGAGGCAGTTACATTAATTAGGGTGCTGTTAATTGTTAAAATTGTTCCATTAGCTATCGTAGGATTAGTGAAGTTAATGCTCGGAGATGTTGTATCTGAAGCAGTTGGGAAAAATCGCAGGTAATCAAAGTCTGCGGGTTCCATGGCGGCTGTAGATGTTGTCGCTTCCAGGAGCGCAGTGCTTGGTTGGGCAAAACCAGTATTATTAAAAATAAACATTTCTAAGTTCACTGCGAGATCCATACCTGCAATCATAATATCATTGCTAAGAGGATCTGCAACCATATGAATTGTTTCAATATCATCAGACATGACATTTCCTGTTGTACAGGGTCCATTTGAGCCTTCTGCATTTTGTAAGGACGAAACATTTTGGTTATTTTCTGGGCAGTAAAAGTTAGTTTTGTTATAAGCAAAAAATCGAAAAGCCAGAGCGTTACTTTCTACATAAGCAAAAAGAGCTTTGCTGCTATTTTTTGTCCATGTACAAGCAACATTTCGTGTGGCAACATTTTCTACTGCAAGTTCTTCAGCTGGTTCATTCGCGAGCCATGTCGTACCATTCCATATGACAGGGAGAAGATCACCACCACTATCAGATAAGAT
>CAYIDE010000084.1:0-4151 GCA_964362065.1 Candidatus Woesearchaeota archaeon
CCCTACACGACGCTCTTCCGATCTCATTTCCGTCATTAAAGGGGTGAATATATCCAATAAGAAAATGTAGAATTGCTCCTTTTAGAATAGGATGAATAAAATCCTCCGACTCATTATTAGCAAAACTACAAAACTCCAGAATCAAGTTTTTTAGTTCGGCATATTTTGGGGGGACATGAGCAATAACTTCGTCGTTTCTAACATTTATTTCATCATTATCTCTAAAGATTCCTTCATCTTTTGGATCTTCTAATGTATCTTTAGTAATCATTCTTTGTATTTCAAGTAATAACCCGGGAGTGAGAGGTTCATTTTTTTGTTTTAATATGAACTGCATTGTTTGATAATTATTGAAGATCATCTTTTCTGACTCAGTACGGGGCTTTCTTTTCTCTCTAAGCATAGCCTTGGCTACTTTTCTAGTTGTAGAGGCTCCTTCTAATTGGCTAGATGCAATCGCCTCTTCCATTAAGGAGCTTATAATATAACTTTCCTGAAGATTCAGCGACTTCCCATTTATTTTAATGTTTCCTGCCAGATTTTTATCAAATTGGTGCAGCTTCTTATTAAAATCTGATAATAAAGCATATCTCATATTTATTCCTTTAAATTCTATGCGTTCATAATTATCCATTCGAAGCAGCTTCATTAAAGCCCATGTATATTCTCTCTTTGCTTTATCTTCAATACGATATTTTAACTCAGACCAATAAAGGTATTTCTTATTATATTCAGAAGCTGACTTTCTAAAACTTTCATCTTTGATTGCATTCGAAAATCCTTCAAAATCTCTATCAAAAAGTTCCTTTATCTTAAATGGTTTTTCTGGAAGTTTCATCTTATTTTATCTACTAATTTAGTATTCATTAGTAGATTTTAGTAGTTGAGTCTCTATTTAAACTTATCTACTAATTTAGTATTCATTAGTAGATTTTAGTAGTTGAGGGCATGTAAGTTAAAAATTAGGACACTTTGTTCTCGCGCGTGGTCCGGGCGTTTTACAATCTTGTCATAGTTAGGATTTTATATACACTATGCTTGATCAGAGCATGAAGATTTTATTCGTATGTAAGGGAAATGTTGGTAGAAGTCAAATGGCCGAAGCTTTTTTTGAGATTATTCAAAAAAGAATGAAGTTAGAAGTGCAGGTTATTCTCCAGATAAGTGGGAAGGTAAAAATCTTAATGACACTAAATATGTTAAGATTTGTATGAATGAGGTCGGTTTAGAAGTTAGACAGAAGTTTTCTAAAAAGATTACTAAAGAAATGGTGTATTGGGCAGACAAGATTTTTGTTTTTGATTCCAATAAAAACGATTGGCCTATTTTTTGAGAGATTCAGATAAAATAGAAATTTGGAAAGTAAAAGATCCAAGATACGGAGACTTAGAGATGCATAGACGGACCAGGAATAAAATAAAGATTTTAATTGAGAAATTTATACACTCTATTGAGTAATGATGAAATAGAATTAATGTGTAATTGATTAATATCTTAACTTTTAGCAATTTTCCACATACTTCTAAAATATTCTTTAAAAGAATCTGCTGCTTCCTTGTTTCTAATTAAAAAAGTAATAGGATTTTGAGATAAAATAGCGATTATTACATAATTCTTGTAAATGTTTATAGAGGCAGGAGTAGAATCTAATAAATAACGCGCGTCTACTAATTTAGACCCTTCTTGAGACTTAAACAAACCCCTTGAAGATTTATTGAAAATAATCATAGATCGAACATTTTTCTTCTTTCTTTCTAGTTGAAGAACATCAAAGAATTTCTGTATTTCTTCTATATTTTCACCCTTACTAGCTCCAAAAGCATAATATCTCTCTTTAGATTCAAATTCATTAATTATAACATTGAAAGCATTTTGCATTCCTTTAATTCCTAAAAAAACCTCTGCTATTCCGTTCTCTATAGCTTTCTTGTAATGATTTTCAAGGTCGGGAATAATTTTCTGAAATCTTTGCTTTTCAAGATTTATTTCCTTCTCTTTTTCTTCAAGATATTTTAAAATATTTTTAGGGTTAGAGGCAATAAACTGCTTAGTAGAATCTTTTGTAATATAGCTTACCAAACCTTTCTGTTTTAACCTTTCAAGAATATCGTATATTTTAGACCGAGTTATTTTAGCTTCATCTACAATTGGTCCTGCTGTTGACTCTCCTAATCTCAGAAGAGCAAGATACACCTTAGCTTCGCCTTTAGTCAAACCTATTCTTTCTAATTCAAATAATTCCATTGTATTCTCTAATAATTGAGTATTATAAATCTTTCTATCTGCACCCTCTTAAGGGGGTGACAATCTTTAAATATATCTATTTTTATCATTTTTCATGAAACACAATCAAAGATACCAACCTGAGTATCCGATCATAGATACAAGAGATCTCTTACCACGAGATCAAATAAAACTCGTGCCAGAGCTAGAGCTTTCCCCCATTGATAGGGCAGAACTCACTAATCTTAGAAGAGGTGTTGATTATAGGTACTGTGCTGCAGATACCATAGAAAATAGGGAGGCTATAGCTATCAAAACAGCTTATTTTCAAATGGTAGCTCATAAAGAAGGTTGGAACTTTGATTCTCAAAAGTATCAGGTAAGATTTGTTGATCCACAGCATCCTTTACTTAGTGAAGCCGGAACACAAAAAAGAATTTTTAAGATTGAGCCAAATAACAAAGAAAAAGAAGTACCAGCATTATCTCCTGAAGGAAGATTTGGTGTTGTATTAAGAGGAGATAGAGTCACAATAATGCCTCATGAAGAAACAGATGGCTTAGCAAGAAAATTACTAAAGTTTGTTTTTGGTTAAATTCCAGTCTCGTTTAAATTCTAAATTATAAGAAAATAAAGCTGCTCGATTTTAGATAAAGCTCTTAAATTCAATTATATTAGTTATGCCAAGGAACTTGACATTCCTTGAGCATCCAAAAACGAGTGCCTTTACAAACCACACACTTTAGTGTGTGGTGGCACATCGTGTTTTTGATTATAAGATGGCAGGCAAAAAACATATAGTTTATCATAAAGATGGCACCATATGGGCAAAGGGCAATTTGATTAAAAATGAAATGGAAGGATATTGGGAATGGTACAGAAAAGATGGCACAAAAATGCGCTCTGGTTATTTTAAAAAAGGAAAACAAACAGGTAAATGAATAACATACGATCAAAAAGGCAAAGTCTACAAAATAACCTTGATGAAGGATAAATAAATTATAGAAATATCCATTCTGATTATTTCAGAAATCTTATTAATGTTAAGATATCAGCTTAATCTCAAAACCAAGCTTGGCTGTAAAACTGCTGATTTTTTCTATTGCATATCTTTATGATAAATTTCTAATAAGTATAAAATATCTTGTCCTTTATCATAGCTATAAGACAATCTGAATGGTGGAATATAAACCTCTCGTGTTCCCTTTCTATCAAATCTCATAGGTTTCCCAATCTCAGGATTATCAATTATCTTTTTAATCAATTTTTGAATTCTTTCAATCAAACTCCCATCAATCTTTTTTACCTGTTGAATGAATCTAGGAGATCTTATTACCTCTTTAACCATTTTTTACCAGCTTTTCATTTCTTTAAGAAAATCATCAACACTCATTTTCACACCCTTTCCTTCTTTAATTTCTTTCCATGCTTCTTCAGTTCTCTTTGCAAATTCAATATCTTCTGCAAGTTGTTTATCCATTGCACTAGCAGGCTTAAGAATTATTTGATCGTTATTTTTGAGTAAAACTAAAGTGTCTCCTTCTTTTATATGTCTTCTAAAGTTAGAAGGTATTACAACTTGGCCTTTAGAACTCATTCTTGTTATCTCCATTTCTACCATAGTAAGAAATGTCTTACCTAATATATAAATCTTTCGATTAATAAAAATCATGGAAAAAATAATAAATAGAGCAATTACTGATTCAGTTGGAACTTCAGCATATATAATTCTTATAGTATCTTTTATGTTTTTCCTTCAGAGTTCTTTTTTGGAAAAAGAAGATATAATAATAATTCCAGTTGCCATGCTTTTGCTATTTTTTTGTCAGCAGCCATCACAGGATTCTTAGTCTTTGGAAAGCCTGCTATGTTGTATAGATAACTGCACTAATTAAGTGACATAAGTACCAATAAAAAAAGAAGCAACC
>CAYIDE010000085.1:0-4134 GCA_964362065.1 Candidatus Woesearchaeota archaeon
AGATAATGGATTTATTGGAGCTCTCTCTAAGAGGATAACAAAAGACGGTGGATGGCTCTTGGAGAATCTAGTATTTAATTTCTTAAATAATGATTATGAAGTCTTTTATTATTCTAATAAAAAAGAATGTGATTTTCTTATTGTTAAAAATAAAGAAGTAAGACAAGCTATACAAGTGTGTTATGAATTACACGAAGAAAACAGAGAAAGAGAAGTTGATGGGCTGATTGAAGCTATGGAAAGATATAAACTTAAAGAAGGTTTTCTTCTAACAAAAGATCAAGAAGAAGAGCTTAAAATTCGTGAGAAAAAAATATTTATAAAACCTGTTTGGAAGTGGTTATTGGAAGGAAATCGTTGAAGAAGACATATTGGTTACTTTCCAGACAAAAAGTTCTTCAAAAAAGAACTTTTTGGAAGCAATGACCTCATGCTTATACCGGAGTTTTCCTAAAAGTGCTAAGATTCTTTTTTGCGGGGTTAGAGAAGATAATAAAAGTAGGATTATGCCTCTTTTAGTAAGATGATTTTGGGCCTGCTTCAGGAAGCGCAATATTATTTCATCCCCTTTCTTTCCTCCGGTAGTGTTTTGCCTGCTCTCTCTAGATTCTCTTTTATCAAGAGGAAGATAAGGAGGGTTGCAGATAATAAGGTTAAATTTACTGTTTTTTGAAATATTAGAAAAAAGAGCTGACTGTTTTACAGAAAGACCGAGATTTTTGATATGGCAGACTGCTTCTGGAGCAGAATCAACTGCTAAAACTGATTTTGCTCCTGCTTTCCTTGCTGTCTGTGCAAGAATACCTGAGCCTGAGCCAATATCCAGAACAGACTTCCCTCTCGCAAAGTTTTTTATTACACATGCGAGAAGGTAGGAATCTTCTGCTGGTGTATAGAGCATACTAATCCTCCATATAATAAGCAGCAAGTTTAGTGCTATAAACAACAAAAAAAGGAAAGAGAATTAGAGCATAAACAAGCTCTGTAATAAAATATGGAATTTCTACTTTATTGCTTAAAATAGATAGCAAGCCTGATATTGAAAAGAAAAATAGAAGTGACCAGGATATAAAGAGAAAGTGTTTTTTAACGCTGGATATACTTGTTTTTATGCTCGCAATGGTAGAATTCTTATCTAACACAAGATAAAAACTTGCCAGATAAAAGAAGCTCATTACTCCTATAATGCCTGCAAGCTGAAGAAGAAAAAGCAGAGCAATAGAAGCTGAATCACCAATAACTGACAATGTTAAACTGGCTATCTGTATTGAAAGAAAAGTTATAAGCGCGCCGATGGCAATTATAAGCAGAATAATCTGCATATTTTTCCATCCGTATTTTAGTGCTGAAGAAAAAAATATTTTAATTAAAGAATTTTTGGAAATTCCTTTTTTTTGGGCTTGAGCGGAGAGGCCTATCATGCCTGAGAAGATAAAAGAACCGAGCAAAAGAGCAACAGCTCCATAAAGGATAAGCCAGAGAGTCGTTAATAGAGTTGTTGTCATATAGGGCTTAACTTGCGATGAAAGATTTGATAGCAAAATTAGGATGAGATAAAGAAAAAGAGATGCTAGGGAAATTAAAGGATTTCTCACAAGTACTTGCAGGGAAGAGGAGCAGAGATTAATAAAAGATTGCTCTTTCATTTTAATAAGTTGCTAAAGAATGAAATGACCTCTTTACTAAATATAATTCCCAAGATAATAAGTGCAAGCAATATGAGAATAAATATCAGAAGGAAGATAACGCTTTTTTTCGGGCCAGAGCGATTGTGCTGTATGCTGGAAAGCTGTCCTGCTGGAAGAGGCTGAAGAGCGAGCATAGGTTTTTGAGAAGTTGGAAGATAACTTTGTTGAGTTGAAGTGGGTTTGGGTGATGCAAGAGCAGATGGCTGATTTATCTTTGGAGATGGCGGAGAGAATTTTACCTGCTGCAGAGCAGATGAAGGAGGCAAAGTATTAACAATTGGCGCGGATTTTCTTAAATTATTTGGAGGGGTTGAAGTAGAATGTTTTCGCCAGAAATGTTTTACTGGTGGAGAAACCAACTCAGGATTTAGTGTGGAAGTTGCTCCTTGTGTTATCGCCTGTGCTGCTTCACGTACTTCTTGTTGATTATAGCCTGCATTAATGAAACTCTGCACTGCCTCTTCTATGCTTACGCCTCTGTCTAATGCATTTCGCAGACCTCCTTCAATTTCTTCTTTCATAATGTAACATATCTTCCATTTTGTAATATGTGCACTGACTTATGGAGCTTATATCCTATTTCCTCTGCTAAAGAAGCTCCGGCAGCGAGCTTTTTCAGGTCACCATGTGATGGAATGACGTGTTGAGGTTTTATAAGTTTTATCAAATCCCTTAAATCTTCCCTGCCTCCATGACCAGAGATATGCACATTATCAAAAATTCTTACACCGTGCTTTTTCAGTCTTTTTTCCAATTCTTGTCTATTTGCCTCATTTATTGGAGTTGGAATTGTTTTTGAAGAAAAAATAACATGGTCGCCTGCAGATAGCTTGTAATGCAATTGGTGGCGGGCAATTCTGTCAAGAATAGAGCCTGGCTCGCCTTGGTGACCTGTGCAAACTAAAAGATAATGCTTTTTATTTTTATTAATTTTTTTAAGAACTTGTTCTACCTGCTTTCTATATGTAAAAATCTGCATCTGATTTCTAAAAGGTGCTTTGCCAACTCTTTGTGCAGCAGTAATATATTTATTTAAACTTCTTCCCAAGAAAATAACTTCTCTGTTCAAGCGCCTGCCTAGCTCGGTTATAGTTTTTAACCTAGCAATATGGGAGGAAAAAGTTGTTACAATCATTCCAGAATTATGATTATCTGTTGTAAAAAAAACATCTTCCAATAGGCCTTTAGCGATTTTTTCCGAGGGTGTTTTTCTGTCATCTGGCGCATAAAGACAGTCTACTATTAATGCTTTAACACCTTGCTTTGCCAACTCTTTCATTCTGTGATAATTAGGCTTATCGCCAAAAACCGGCGTATTATCAAGCTTATAGTCATTAGCATACATAACAATTCCTTCAGGAGTATGAACTGCTATAAGCGCGCATTGTATAGTTGAATGTGTCATGTTAAGAAATTCTATTTTGTAACTTTTTTTTCCTCGAGCAATATAAGAACCATTGATAGGAATTTTCACGAGCCGATTTGGAATTCGCTGATTATTGTCTTCCATTAAAATTTTAAGCAGCTCAATGGTAAAAGGCGTGCTAACAACCTCTGCATGATACCTTGGCGCGACATATGGAATGCCTCCGACATGATCCAAATGAGCATGTGATACACAAAGCGCTCTTACTTTTTCCCGCAAATGATGTTTTTCTAAGTAAAGGTCATCTGGAAGCGCTCCAAGAGCACGCATTCCTTTTTCTGTCAAAATTTTATCTTTTTCAGAAACTCCAACAATAGCAGGCAGAAAGAGACCAGCATCAAACAATATAACATCTTCACCTGTTTCTAAAGCAGTCATATTTTTACCCACCTCGTTGTAACCACCGACTGCATGTACTTTCATGCCCTCTGCAGACGAAAAGAGTTTAAATAGGTTATTGCACTTTGTTAAAAACCTATTAATTAAAAAAGATAGATTTATTAATCTAAGAAATTTATAATTCTATATGAAGATTATTTATATTCTTTTGCTGGCAATTTTATTAGTTGGAGCGGTAATTATAATTGGAAGTTATAAGAACCAATCAGATATAAAGGATATGCAAAATGAGATAATCATGGAATCTGGCTTGGATGATTCTGTAGGTGTAGAAATAATAACCTCTAGTTGCACTCCTACTCAAAAAACAGATGAATATGGTGATGTGACAAATTTAAACCAAATTAAATTTTCAGGAAAAGCAACGGGACCTGATAAATCTAGTTTTGAAGTATTTTTAATTGGAGGAGGAGGAGTCCCAGATGATAAAGCACTAATATGCCAAAACTGGGAAAAAATTTCTGGAGCTAATAATTGTGTAAGTGATGGTTCCAGCACAATCTGGTCATTTTATTGGGAAGACAACTTTCCAAGCGTGACCGAGTATAGTATAAGAGCAAAAATCTTTGGAGTGGATCAGACTGCCACTGTAAGATGCTAATAAAAATTTATCTATAGAAT
>CAYIDE010000086.1:0-4070 GCA_964362065.1 Candidatus Woesearchaeota archaeon
GGAAAGTTCTCGCCAAGCGAGGCAGTGCTTATGACATATGCATTTCAGATTTAGGAAAGCTTAAGAGGTATTTGCTAAAACCTATTCATCTCACCAAAATACAGAATTTACCATGATACTTTCACAAAGACCAGTAACTTTAGCAGAATCAAAATCTCTCCTTAAAACAAGTGAGAAAAAAGAGCCAATTGAGGAATTCTTCAAAATATTTACAAAGCTCTCTCCTGAAAAAACTAAAAGCTGTATTGATGAACTTCGCAAGCTGAATAATCCTAAATTGAAAGAGGAGCATCTTATAAAAATTATAGATATTCTGCCGGAAGACTCTGCGGAGCTGGCTGTAATATTTAACGAGGTGAGCTTGACCGAGGAGGAGTCTAATGCAGTACTGGCAATTCTCAGTAAATATTAAATACCATGACCGAAAAAGAAGATTATGTCATAGTCCTAGATTTTTTACCCTATGGGTATCCAATGGGTGGAAAAATGCAGCCGATAGCACAAGCTGTTGGTGAGCGCACTTATATATTACTTGAATTAGTACCTAGAAGAGGCATTACGCTTGCTCCAAAAGAAAAGGTTTATATAGGTTCAGAAAAAAGAGAAAAGATATACTACATTTCAGGACGGCTTCCCAAAGATAAACTAACTGAAACAGCGAAAGTTCAGCTTAATGAGTTCATTGAGAATGTAGTTGCAGTGCAGGAAAAGAAATTCGTAGATTTCTTTAATACTGCCCAAGCCCTGAACACGCGTTTGCACCAGCTTGAACTCCTTCCAGGATTTGGCAGAAAACACACGCAAGAAATTTTACTTGCCAGAGAGGAAAAACCATTTGAGTCATTTGAAGATATGCGTCACCGGATAAAAAATCTTCCTGACCCAAAGAAAGCAGTTGAGAGACGCATCCTTGATGAGCTGTCAGAAAGACAGCGCTTCAACTTATTTGTAAATTAAATGGCGGAAAAACCAAAAAAACAAGTTCAGCAAGAAAAATCCCTCTCGAAAGAGCAAAAGGAAAAAAAGCACCTAGTACAGGAAGAACAGACCGAGACTCTTGTAAGGATTTTAGGTTATGATATGCCAGGTTCCCGCAACATTTATACTGGCCTAACGAGAATCAAAGGAGTTTCCTGGTCTATCGCAAATGCAGTCTGCGTTAAATTAGGGATGTCAAAATTGAAGAAAGTTGAAACTCTTACAAAAGAAGATATCCAACGTCTTGAATCATATTTAAAATCTTTACCTATACCAGCATTCCTGAAAAATAGAAGATTTGATCCCGAAACAGGAGAATCCAAGCATTATCTAAGTTCTGACTTAGAAATAAAAAAAGAATTTGACATTAAACGTCTTAGAGAGATTCGCAGTTATCGCGGTATAAGGCATGCTGCAAAACTGCCTGTTCGCGGTCAGAGAACCCGCTCGCACTTCCGCACAAGAGGAAGAGTTATGGGCGTTAAGAGGAAGAAAAGAGAATGATACGCAAAAAGAAACTCTATGTCAGGCCAAGAAAAGCATATGAAAAAAAGCGTATTGCTGATGAAAATAAATTAATGCAGCACTACGCACTCAAAAATAAGAGAGAAGTATGGAAGACTCTTGCGAAGGTCAATTACTTCAGGCATAGAGCAATGGCACTAGCGCGCGCCTCTCCTGAAGAACAGGAGGTTTTATTCCAAAAACTTTCTAATCTCGGACTAAAAGTGAAAAGTCTTGCAGATGTACTGGCTTTGCGAATAGAGGATTTGCTAGAGCGTCGTTTGCCTACTGTAATTGCAAAAAAAGGAATGGCAAAAAGCGTAAAGCAAGCACGCCAGTTTGTGGTGCATAAAAAAGTTCTCATCCATGGAAAGGCTGTTGCAGTTCCCAGTTATATAGTGCCTATTGCAGCAGAATCTCATCTTTCACTTAAGCTAAAAAAACAAAAGGAAGTATTAACATAATGGAAACACAGGAAATTTCATTGCAGCACGATAAAGAAGTAAAAAGGCAGGAAGAAAAAAAGGAAGAGACTGAGGAGCGCAACAGTGAGCGTGCAGGAATTGCATATATTTACAGCTCTCCGAACAACACTATTGTACACATCACAGATCTTGCAGGCAATACAATTTCTCGAATCAGCGGAGGCATGGTAACAAAACATAGTCGTCTCAAGGCCGACCCAACTGTTGCTATGTTTGTAGCCAAGCGTGCAGCAGAGCGTGCTAAAGATTTAGGAATCAATGCACTTTATATTCGTGCAAGAGCAAAAACAGGAAGCATCGGTCCTGGCTCAGGTTCTCATGCTGCAGTAAAAAGTTTGAGCAAACAAGGATTTCGAATCATCAGCATTTTAGACACAACACGCGTAGCTCGTGGAGGTCCAAAGCGAAAGGGAGGAAAACGCGGAAGAAGAGTGTAAAGATTTAAAAGAGCTTTTTCCAATACTATACTATGAATGTTATTCTAAAAACCCCTGAAAAACTTGTCCTTAGAATAGAAGCTAACGAAACTCTTGCCAATGCACTTAGACGCAGTGTATCTGAAGTTCCGGTTCTGGCAATTGATGAAGTTGAATTTTACAAAAACGATTCTGCACTCTATGACGAGATGCTCGCACACAGACTAGGTCTTATTCCTTTAAAAACAGAAAAATCCATGACTTCCAAGACTAAAATAGAATTTAAGCTTTCTAAAGAGGGTCCATGCACAGTTTATTCAGGTGATTTGAAAGGTCCTGCTGAAGTCATTCATCAAAAAATTCCAATTACAATACTTAATGAAAGGCATAAGTTGGAATTGGTCGCCACTGCTATTTTAGGAAAAGGTATTGAGCATGCAAAATATATTCCGGGGCTGTGCTATTACAGGCATCTCATGGAAGTAAAATCTTCTCCATCTATAGATTCTATTATTCAAAAATCAAAAACTGGTCTTATTGCTCCTGAGAAAAAAGGCACTAAATGGATTTGCGATCTTTCAGATGCCGAAGCAAAAGCTATTGAGGAGCAGAATAAAGATGCAATCAAAGATGCCCCAGAACTTCTATTCATCATAGAATCTTATGGTTCTCTTCCAGCCAAAGATATTCTGATAAAGTCAGTTGAAGCCCTCGAAGAAAATCTATCTGAGTTTGAAAAGGCACTGAAATAATAGAATAAATACATTACAATAATATTTAAAAATAAGAATGTTATATAATATTTATGAGTGTGGAATTAGTTCATGAATTTAATACAGAACAATTGGAAAGAATTTTAGGTGTTATTCCGGGAGAACCACTTTTAATTACAGCATATCCTGTTGGGAATGTAGATTATAAAGATTTCTATCGTCAATTTAATAATTATTCGAATTTGAAAGTAAATAATATTTCTTTTCCAAATAACACTCTTCCAGTTTTAGAATTAGAAAATCCCTCAAAAGATAGCATTTTAACATTAATTAAAACTTATGAACAAGCTCGAAAGAACTTGAATATTCTTAATCATGAATCTAGGTTACAATTTCACGAAGCAATCTGGAGAAATGAGGACACTCCTTTCCATATAAAATTAAAAAGATATGAAATTGAATTTATGTATAAAGGCGCAGAACCACAATTTGTCAGAACTATAAGGAAAATACTTGGAGTTCCTTCAAAAGTGATCTTGAACACTTCCCAATATCTTTAAAAATATCTTTCTATTCACTCCCGCAAGCGGGAGTGCCAGAGTGGCCAAATGGGCTGCCTTGAGGTGGCAGTGGTTTAGTGCCTGCGCATGTTCGAATCATGCCTCCCGCATCCCACAATGTTATTTAGCGAGTAAGTATATATGCTGTTTGAGAACATTGATTAATTGTATATTTCTATTTAAATATCTAAGATTTTCATAGAATATGAGAGCCTTTCTATTATGTGCGAAGACATTAACATAGATTACATCGTATCCATGATTTCTAAAAATACTTATCTAGAGCACTCATTAATTTTTTACATAGTCCTCTTTGTCTATATTCTTTAGCAATAAATAATTCTTAAGTAATCGCAAGATTTATATATAAGTAAGATTAATCTTATTCATGCAAATAGATACAACAAAAATGAG
>CAYIDE010000087.1:0-4041 GCA_964362065.1 Candidatus Woesearchaeota archaeon
GAACATCCAAAGCACGAGCGCCTGTTACAAACCACGCCCCTTAGGGCGTGGTGGCACATCGTGCTTTTTATTCTTGATGACCAGTTATTACTCGCTATCGGCAGGTTTATTAAGCTTATTGCTTTTATAAAAAAAGGAGGTATACTATGTGTAAAAGCTGGTGCGAGTTTACTTTAGGCATTGTGATAGCTGTGTTTGCACTCTTGCCTAACTGGGCAGGCTCAAAGTGGATACTGTTTATTGCAGGGCTTCTTTTGATATATCACTCGTTCACATGTAAGCGTTGCTTTGTCTGGGAAGAGAAGACAATGCCTAAAAAATTAGCAAGGAAGAGAAGGTAATTATTTTTCTTTTTATTTTCTAATTTAAATTACTTTTTTGAATATTTTTGATTGAATGACAAGATAGGGTTAGATTGTACATTATTTTATAAGTCTTTATTTCTTAAATCTCCTATGGGCAAAATTTCTGCGGGAAGCTACGACTTGAATAAATGGCTTTTTGGAGGGTATGAGAGAGATATTGTAACTGTTTTATACGGTGCTCCTGGAACTGGCAAGACAAACCTTTGCATACTTGCAGCAGTGTCGCAGGCAAAGAAGGGCAATAAAGTAATTTATGTTGATACAGAAGGAGGTTTTAGCATTGAAAGAGTAAAACAGATTGCGGAAGGACAGCATGATGAAGTTTTGAGAAATATTTTTTTGTTGAAGCCAACAAATTTTCAAGAGCAAAAAGAAGCATTTAAGCAAATCTTAGATTATTTGAAAAGTGAGGTATCTTTGATTGTTGTTGATGGAATGACTATATTATACAGATTGGACTTTGCATCTGCAAGGGATAAGGAAAAAGAAGAATTGCAGAAAGTAAATACCGAGCTTGCTAAACAGCTTGGAATGCTTGCTCAAATTGCGCGCAAGAGGAGTATAGCTGTGCTTGTGACAAATCAAGTTTATAGATGGGAAGAGCAGCAAAAGATGGTCGCAGGGGATATTTTATATTATTGGGGAAAATGCCTTGTTGAATTAGTGCATGAAAAAGGAAAAAGAACAGCTTTTCTTAGAAAGCACAGGTCTTTGCCTGAAAAATCTTTTGATTTTCAGATTACGAATGCAGGCGTTAAGAAGAGGGGATGGATTTAAGTTATAACTACTTGTTTAAATAACAAAAGCAAATATAAGTTTAAATACCTCTAATTTCTAAAAAATATATGGAATATACAGCAGAAAAAGTTGGAGAAGTTAGAGATCTCGGAGATATTTATAGAGTTGATGCTCCTTTAGACAAGCAGTTAAAGGCATTTGCAAAATTGGGAATATCTGATCTTGCATCAGCAGATGAAATAGCTCAAATAAGATTAGCAGGAATTCAAGAAGCTTATTCAAGAACAAGCATTGCTCCAATAGCAATGAAAGATAAGAAAACAATCTTATTCAGGGAATCTCCATTAATGAATATTTTAACAGCAGGTTTAGCTGTAAAAGCCCATAGAAAAGGAGAATATTTTACAATGCCTGCAGAAATATATGAATTTGCAGAGCAAATTGCGAATGAAGATTCAGGAATAGAGCCAGAAAACAGAAGAGCAATTTTCACATCAAAAAATGAAGATTATTCTTTAACTCAAGAAATGGATGAAACAAGATTTTTGCTAAGAAATCACAATATACCATATTTTGACAAATTTGTAAAAAATGGAAAAAAAGGTAAAATTCCTTTTTGTAATCTAAAGAGTGATATTAAAGATGAGGCAATTGTTAATTATCTTTGGTTTGTCTCTCCTGATTGTGGGTCTGATTTCGGTTGCGTGAGCAGGAGTCTGGACTACTCCTGCAGGGCTTTCGGGGTGTTGCATGCTGCCGAAGGCAGCGCGCGGAAAAAAGGATAAAATATTTCTTAAAAATGTGCTAACCAATTGTTATTTTAAAACTTGATAGATAACTGCTATAGCCAGAATTACCCAGAAAATTATGTAAATAATTGCAGAGACAGGGAATTTCTTTTTCATAATTCTCTCACCAAATTTTATTGTGTCTTTATTAAATTGAATAAAACCCAGTGCTAGGAGAACGAATGATAGAGTCATACAGGCAAATATTTCTACGAGAGTTAGAGATTGCAGTAAAAAAATAAATATAACTACAGCAAGTATAATGAAAAATATACATGCTGAATTTTTAGAGCCATATACTTTTTTCGTGACTTTATTAAACCATATTTTTTTGTTAAGGGCAACAACGCCTATCTTAATAAGGGTCAATATTGCTGCAATTAATGCAATTAGTTCTATTGCTGTGAATACCATCTTCATATTATTAGATTGTTATGGTATTTAAGCTTTATTAATGATTTTTATTTTTTTCAGAATATTATAGGAGGTTGAGTTTAAAAAATTAGGAAAAATATAAATACCTATTTAGAGATTTATAATAATGATGAAGAGAGGTTTATTAGGCAGGGGTCAGAGTTCTGTGGAAACAATGCTGCTGTTTGCTCTAGTTGCAATTGCTGCTATAGGTGTATTGGGATTAGTTTTTCAGAATAGCCTGCTTCCATTATTTGAAAAAAATGTCGGGGAGGGTTTTGATAATTTAACAGGACAACAAGCACAGAGTGGTTCTGAATTTGGTGCACCTGGCTCGCCTGATATTTCTAATAAAGATAGTTTTTTTACTGACGGAGCTGAGGCCGCAGCTCCTCCTACATATTCAGATGGATTAGCTGCTTATTATAGGTTTGAAAATAATCTTCTGGATTCTTCCGGCAATGAACAGCATGCTGATGGAAATGTTCATTTCTATACAATTGGTTTTCATAATACATTTGCACATTTTAAAAAGATGAGCAATATAGTCACTGATTCTCTTAATATCACACTTGAGCACATTGAAGGATTAACTATTGGACAAGCTATTGATGGATTTACAATTTCTTTTTGGATTAATAGAACTCTTCCAGTTAGGGTAAGCCCGCTGATGGGTTTTTTTGGCAGCAAGATTATTTTTTTCTCACATGAAAACAATTTGAGCTATTACTATTATACAAATGACCTTCAGAATACATATTATAAAGGGAGCGCGGTGGTTTCTGATTCAATATGGCACCATGTTTCTTTGACTTATTCTTCTTCTCAGAGCTGTCTTGCTTATTATATTGATAGTATACAACAAGGAGAATGCATGCCTATAAATTCTCCAATTTTATTAGATGGCTCTTCTTTAAAGATTGGAGGGCTTATTAGAAATAGTTTAGCAATTGCATATCCTCCTCCTGCATTGCCTTTATTATATAAAAAAGGAGGGAACATGATTGTTTTCAACGGGAGCTTGGATGAATTAATGATTTATAATAAGAGATTATCTTTATCTGAAATAGAGGGAATTTATGAAAATCAGAAAAGCTTGTTTGAAGAGCCAGTCATACCTCCTGTTGAACCTCCACCATATGTTCCTGTTCCTTATGAGATTGCAGGGTTTTTGCCTGGTAGCGGTAATGTTCAGGATATGGTTGTAGAAGGCGATCTTGCTTATACAGTGTCTAGCTCTGGCTTGGCAATTATTAATGTAAGCGATGCATCCAACCCAGTTGTTATTGGAGCCCCAGCAATAAGATTTTCAGCCTATAATGTAATTGCTGATAGAAAATTTGCCTTTGTTATAGGAGAGAAAGAGTATTATAATCAACAAAATGCTCTTGAGCGTTCATATGTATTTTATGTAATTAATGCCAGCAATCCTTATGAACCTTCTGTTCAAGGCAAGATAGATACAACATTTGAAAATCTTGGCTCATCAAAAAAACAGGTAATTAAGGGAGATTACATTTATATTGCTTCAGGCTCTTCAGGGATTAAGATAATTAATATAAGCAATCTTTCTCAACCTGAAATAGTAGGAACTTATGATACTCCTGGTTTTGCAGGAGATTTAAAAATTTCTGGAAATTATATTTATGCTGCTGATGGAACGAGTCTGCTTATTTTAGATATAAGCAATCCAACTATGCCTATTCAACAAGGAACTTTACCATTAAATGATGCAA
>CAYIDE010000088.1:0-3858 GCA_964362065.1 Candidatus Woesearchaeota archaeon
TTATTGGATAAAAAGGTTAGAGAAGGAGATTATGAGCCAGTTGCGTAGAGACTGGCCTCGCAGAGGTGTTGTTAATTGATAGGGACTTGGGTTAGGGTGTTAAGTAGGGGGACTTTTTATTTATTGAGAATGTAAATCTTTTTTATTAAATTAAACTGAATATCTTCTCCTAAGTCAGAATACTTCAAAGATTTCTTTAATTCTTCAGGAAAACGCTTTCTAATATAGTCATTTAATCTCTTTAATAAAATTATATTGTTTTTTAATTCAGATTCAAGCCTTCTTCTTGATGAGAACCTATTATGTATTGTATGAAAATCTTTTATTCTAGTAAAACCTGCTTTTTTCACATTTTCTAAGAACTCCTCTTCTCTAAAGAAATATCTTTCCTTTACCAACATATCAAATCCTGCTAACTCGTCTTTTTTACGAATAACATCTTGAAACAAGCTTTGATTATCATTATTTAACATAATATCCCAAATGACTACTTTTCCTTTGGGTTTTAGTATTCTAAAAAAGTCCCTTAAGACTTTTAATTGCTCTTCTTTAGGAACTTCGTGTAATCCCATTTTAATTACTATAGTATCAAAAAAGTTATTTTTGAAGTGACTCTTAGGAAATGATTCTGTGGAGATATGGCTTTTAGGGATCTGAGGCAAGTTTTCTTTTGCTCTTTTTATTTGAACTTCGCTTTCATCATCTAAATACAAATAAATATTACATTCTTTTAACAGGCAATTTTTTCCCACTGCCCCATATCCACAAAAGGCATCAAGAATCTTCTGGCTCGGCTTAGGATTAATTGCTTTCAGCATTACTTTCTCATCTTTTCGTTTAATACGGTGAATATGTTCATAAGAAACAATCCTTACATCAAATCCTTCTTTAGTCATTTTAATTTTTCCTTTTTAAATCTTAAAACATCAATAATAACATAAGTTTGTGGAGCTTTATGAATGTTTCCAACTAAAAAATATTTATTGTATTCTTCATCAAAAAGTCTTAAATTATCTTTAAGATTAATCTCCTTGTTAGGATTTTTTCTCATAAATTCATAGCAACCCCATTCAGTAATACTCTGAGTATGTTCTTTATTTTTGCATTTGCAATCTCCATCACATTCGTAAATAACATATGGCTTAAATTTATAATCTTTTTGATTTATTATTGCAAAATGTTCATCTAAATCCTTCTCATCAAAAAGAGTCATCTGTTTTACAGTTGAATCTCTCCTTTGCTCAACTTTAAAATCTTTGATTATTGGTCTTATAATACCAAAACTCTTTTTGTTATTAATTAGGTCACTTAATACACTAAATCCGATAGATAAAATTAAATCCTCGTGATTAGGTTCGGGATATTTTTCTTTTTTATGAACCCATTTATCTAACTTTTTCCAATCTTCTTTAGAATTTTTTATTTTCCAAGTATTCTCCCTGTGGTCAGTTGGGTTCTTTTCAACTTCAACATCAAACATATCCCATTTTCTTAACCAACCAATTGGAACAGGATATATCCTTATTAATTGATTCAATTCCAGCGAATAAGCACAGACGCAAACAGATTGCCTTCCATCTCTTAATTGGTTTGGCGCTCCTTGACCGATTACTACCAAATCTTTAAGAAAAACCATTATAAATGATTGACCTTCCATCCATCTTTTTTTAATTCTTGAGCAATAATGCTTCTATGACAAGTTTTGAAATCTTTTTCAAAACAAAGAAGAACGGTTTTTCTAACCTTTGAAAATCCTTCAATATCCTTAATACTCTCTTGAACATCAATATCTTTTACATGTTCATTATATTCCTCAAAAAATTTCTTATAATCCAAATCTTGATGGAGTTGATGTCTTATATCTTTAGGAGAACCCAAAGAAGGATAGTGCTTATATCTAATCCCAACATTCTTTAATTCAGATTCTAAAATTCCCTTAGAAAATCCATTCTTCCTGCTCAACGCAATTTCTCTAACATCAATTAACTGCTGTATATTGCTGTTCTTTAGCTTTATAATAAATTGCTGAATATCCAAACCTTCATAGCCGATTGTATAAATTGTATCGTTTTCTAAATTCCAAATCATTTCTTTACCTCTCCTTATTCTTTTAAGTCCAATGTCTTTTTCTAACTTTCTAACCCATTGATTATTTGGAGCTTTTTGATGATAATTTAACTTATCTTTTATTTGTGTCCAAGTTAAACCAATAGGATATCTACCCAATATATTATTAACAGAGTTTTTAAAATCTTCATAAATTGGTTGTTCTTTAATTTTACTAATTTCTTTTGCTGTTGCAGGTCTTAATAATAATAAATTTTCTCTTATTTCATCTACCAAATCCATTCCCTCTTTCCAACCAAGTTTTTCTATTCTATCGGAAGGCAAATTAATTAAAAATTTAGAATATTCTTTATTTCCTACTTTTCTTGAAAATCTTTTTTGTAACTTCATACACTATTGGCGCCTAATAAGTTTATAAATTCTTTGGTGCCTAAAATCTATATATTTATAGGAACCTAAAGATTTAAATAGTGTAGGCGCCTAATATAATTATGAAAATATTGACACAAAACCTTAAAAATTTTACAGATAAGAGAAGCCAACGAGCAAAGGCTATCTTACAGAATGGTAACCCTTCGCAGATAGATGAGTTCACTTATCTCGTTCCTTCTCAATTTGATAGTAATAAGAAATACCGAGTTACGCATATTGATAGTTACTCTTGCGAATGTCAAGACTTTGAAAGAAGATGTAAGGGTAATGGGTTTTACTGCAAACACATTAAAGCCATTTTATTATTTGAAAAATTAAAGAATGTTTACGAAGTAGCACCAATAAAGCGAGAGATAGAATTAATAGTAGAAACACCACAAAGAGATTTATGTCCTTGTTGTAAATCCTCTAATCTTATTAAAAGAGGTGTAAGATTAACTCAATTAGGAGAAAGGCAAAGGTTTAGCTGTAAGGATTGTAAACACCGATTTGTATTATCTGCTATACCTAAAATAAAATGAAATGTAAAGTTAGTGTGCTTAGCGATGGATTGTTTTTACAGGGGTTTAAGTTATCGTGACATTTCGGCACAATTCAAAGATTTTTATGGCTTATCAATTTCCCACATTAGTATAAGAAATTGGGTTTTGAAGTTTAGCGAAACAATGGAAAAATACGCTAAAACTCTTCAACCTAAAAATGTGTGGAATATTTGGAACGCTGACGAAACTATGGTAAGAACGAAAAAAGGAAACAGAAAAAAGGGTGCTGATTATGAATACCAATGGAATGTTATGGATAAGCAAACTAAGTTTTTACTTGCTTCACATCTTACAGGACACAAAAGAGGAAGTAATGAAGCCCAAGAAGTAATGACAGAAGCATACCAACAAAACGGCAAAGTGCCTTATCAGATTATCACAGATAAATTACCAAGCTACCAAGACGGAATAAGAAAAACATTTAGAAATTGGGGAAATGAAAGAAAGGTTAAACATACTTCTATTTTAGGAAGAAGAAGGCAAATAAACAATAATGCAATAGAAAACCTTCATACTCATCAAAAGGAATTTCAGAAAATTAGAAGAGGGATTAATGAAACCCAAACTTACGCAGACGGTTTTAAGATATTTCATAATTTCGTAAGAAAAGGAGTTAAAGATAAACTAACTCCTGCGGAAAGATGTGGTATAGAAGTTCAAGGTAATAAATGGGAAACAATGCTCATAAAGAGTTTGGAAGTCCCGCAATTAACAGGAGATAAAAATATGGCTAAAAGTCCTTAATATTTAACAACGCCCCTCGCAGGCTACATCCTGAATAGAATTTCTTTATGAAATTCTACTAATAAAGACATAC
>CAYIDE010000089.1:0-3746 GCA_964362065.1 Candidatus Woesearchaeota archaeon
CTGTTGCTAATTGTTCTAAAAATTCTTTCAGATCTTGTTCAGCTTTAAAGGCATGGCCTAAAATGCGTTGCAGCATGACATTGCTGCTATCGCCTTTCCAATAACTGCCGCTGATATTTTCCAAGCTGAATGCTTTGACTCCTCCAGTAGTTAAGAGGACAGAGCCAGGTAACAATAAATTGAAAGATCCATAACTAAATGCCTTGACTTCTTTCTTGTATGCTTGCATTAATTCATTTTGAAAGGGATGCTCAGCTTTGACAACACCTTCCTTGATTGCATAATTTTTCTTGACAAAGTCATCCATCTTCTTGCCTATTCTTTGAATGTCAGTGTGAGCAAATTTGACATTGGCAAAATCAACAGTAAAGGAATCTTTCTGTGACAAGGCTAGAATAGGAATAGATTTAGGAAAGAGTTCATGCGCAGCCCATGCTAAAATAAACGCTCCTGTATTTTGTAAATTATTATTGTGTTGTAGATCAAGTTCTAATGCTTTAGGTGCAACTTTTTCTTTGGTGATGACTGCTCCTGGCTGGCTGAGATCTATGCTTCTAGATAATTCTGATAGAGGATGTCCTTTGCATCTCCATTCAAAAGATTTGTACCAGCCGAAAGGTGCTCGTATAACAGTATAGTTCTTTTTCTGCAGTTGGAGTTTAGCATCTTCAAGAATTTGTACAGCTACATCTGGTCTAGAGAGTTCAGAGCTTAAATGCGCATAAGGATAAATAACAATGTTCTGTGCTTTGAGCTGTTTTGCAATGTCTTCAGCTTCAGCTACCAGACGTTCAGTGACTTCCTTGGCATGAGACTCATCTTTTTTCTCAACAGAAGTCATCATAACTAGGCATTCTTTGACTTCTACCTCTTTCTCATCTACCTCTTCTGCGTTTTTCAAGGCCTTTTTAGTAGGCTTGAATTTCAGATAGTCAGCATGAATGGCTAAGATCTTCATGAAAAAAAGGCTTCAAAGAAACTATTTAAACATTACTACAAGCTCTAAACAAAAAAATAAAGACAATATTTATAGTTCAGAAGAAAGTGTAAGTTGCAATAAATTTAGGGGTTTAAATAGATACTTTTAAGTAAATCATTGCTCAACAAATCAGTATATGGCAGAAAGTTTTATTGGAAAGATTATAGAATTTTTAATTGGATTAATTGTTCTTCCAAGAGTGGTTACTTTACTTTGGATATTCATAGTTCCTTATTTTGGGTTAGATGCGCAGGCTGCTATTGCAGCGAATCTTGTGCTTTCTGCGGTTTTAATAATCATAACTTTTTTTATAAGAAAAATGGTGGCGATTGGATTCTTAATTGGAACTATTTGGGATGTTATCGCGGGATATTTTGTATTATTTGGATGAAAACTCTAAAATTTTCCTTTGAGAACGTTGCACTAAAAATCAATCCTTCCATGTATTCAGGAGAGTTGAACAGCACTTAACCTATTTCACTCGGTTGCACCTCGTTCCGTCCATATTTTTCGGAAATTTATAATTTTTAAGATAGTCCGAAAAACATCGGTTAATCGCATATATTAGTTGCAATTTTTGCATTGCCTCACAAGGTTCTTTCCTTCGGAAAACCGATGCTTTTTGACGGGACTGACTTTGTTTAGCGATGAGAAAAGAACGATACAAAATTACTAACTTTGTCTAACGTTTGCTAAACGACTTCATTTCATTCCGTCTAAACTTTTTGCTGTAACTCTGTTTCTCGGGGGCAACGACCTAAATAAACGGGGGCTAAGCATTACTTTAACAACAATTCTCTTGATTCCTCACTAAACTCGTAATAATCTTCAGTCTTCAAATCATTTACTATCTGTTTTAACTCATCCAAAGAAACAACATTCTTCCTTTTACAAAACAATAAAAATGAGGGAATACTCACCACTTTCAAACTTTTCACTTTGGCAACTGCTCTCGCTCTCTGGTCATCAATCAAAATTATATCACCGCTATTCTTTGCTAATATAAAGCAGCCTAATTCTCCCTTGCCTAAAGTGATTGTTTCTTCTTTTGTAAAATTTTCTTTCCATTCAACCAAATCTACAGTTTTAACAAGAATGAACCTATCATTATTCAATTCTTTCTCATTAAAAGCAAATAAAGAAGCAATCTCATTAAAAAACTGGGCTTCTTTTAATTCTTCATACACTGTTGATGGGACTACGACGTGCTTCACATTCAATGCTTTCAAAATTAGCTTTAGCGTTCTAATCTTGAAGAAAGAACTGAGGAAATCAGTGTCCAAAATTGCCATTTTAACTTCCCAAGTTTTCTAATTCTTCTTCCATTTCTTTTTTAGTGACTGCTCCTCTGCGTAATTTAATGCCTTTATCAACGAAAATCTTCTTCATCTCTTCGTAGTTAACATCCGCAACTTCTACAGCCTTCCCAAAAGAAATTTTTCCCTCTTTATAGAGTACAGAAGCTATTGCTATTCTGAGATCCTTTCTTGCAGCGAGGATGGTTCTCATTGCATCTCTCAAAAACTCAGAAGTGCTGTCATAGTACCCTGTCTCGGGAATTGCTCCCAATTCCATTCTTAGCATTTCGGGCACGGTGAAGCTAAGAGTTTCGCTTTTAATCGTTTTTGTTACCATTGTCCTAGTATTGTTAAGGTATTATTTAAAGTTTTCGCTTTAATTTACACAGGATAAACTCAATATAGAGAAATCTCTCTTAAAAACAAGAGAAATCCTCTTTTAACTATGGCTGTCTAGGGCGCCAGAAAACTATTTAAGTAATCTTCTACTTACAAAAATTATGCCTAAGGTTGCTGTTGCACAAGTTGAAATTTTTGATGAATTGAACAAAAATGTCAAAAAAGTTCTTGATTTTATAGATAAATCTTCATTCAATAATGCAGATTTAGTATGTTTTCCTGAATCCTGTTTAGGTGAAGATTTCATAGATATCGGTTGTAAAGAAATTAGAAAGATTCAGAAAAAATGTAGAGAAAAATCAATTTACTGCATTTTTGGTGCCCACATAAAAGACAATAACAAAATTTTCAATTCTGCAATTTTAGTTGATAGGTCAGGTAAAATTCAATATGTTTACAAGAAATTCCATCTGTTTCCTAATCTTGATTTAGGACAAACTTCTCCCGGAAAAGAAAATAAGGTTGTTAAAACAGATTTTGGAAAAATTGGAATAATTATTTGTTGGGATTTTGCCTTCCCAGAATATGTTAAGAAACTTTCAGAAAGCGGTGCACAAATCATATTTTGTCCATCATATTTGCTGAATGATACTAAAATCAGTAAAGACGTTTTTAGAAGTTATCCTCTTACGAGAGCCTTTGAAAATTTGGCTTACTTTGTAAGTTGTGATGCATTTATGGATGAGGTGCTTTCTGAAAGTTATATTTGCAGTCCATTGAAAATTTTGAATAAAATCAAGAACCGAGAAGGCATAATTTTCGCTGATTTGGACTTGAAGAAGATTACTCAATTAAGAAAAACGTATAATTGTTTAGGATAGGCACCCAAGGGAACTTTGTGCTCCTCACTTCATTGCACGCACTCCCTAACAAAGATTTTTATAGGTCATTTAGCGAGAAAAACATGATGATTTTGCCAGTAACCCAGATTGGATCTTTGCCTTTTGATAATCCGATTGATGCTGTAAAATATAGCCGTAAACATCCCATTCCTTTTCTTCCAGAATTAGTAGTTGCTAGACAAGAATTTATGCTGCGCCTCATAAAAGATCCTGGAAAACTCAGTTGTT
>CAYIDE010000090.1:0-3738 GCA_964362065.1 Candidatus Woesearchaeota archaeon
TAAGCGTCACGTATGTGCCCGAGGTGCGAGAATAGAGCCTCGGAAGGGATAGTTTTCACAAAAAATTTGATATTGAATGTAATTGTTGGCTATCGTTATTAGAGTTTAAAATCTGTGGATGGTGAGTTTCATTTTGTATTTGAGAGTTGCCCGCCCGCTTTTTTGCTTCTTTTTTCCTAAAAAAGAAGACAGTTTTAAAATGGATAGAAGTCGTATTTGTATTCTTCAGTATTTAATATAATCTCAAAATCATCAATATTGCCTGCAAATTCTTCTCTAAACTTCTTAACAATACTCTCAAGAGCTCTATAAGAAGATACTTCAAACTCTAAAGAAAAATCATAAGTCCCAATCATAGTAAGCATGAAGACAATATTATTTTGTTTTTGTGCAAACTCAAACATTTTCTTTTCTACATCATCAGACATCTTATGCAAGCCAAAGAAAACGCTATATCTCTGAATATCAATATTATCAAATCCAAGTTGTAAAGTATATCCGCTTATAACCCCCATCTGCTCTAATTTTCTTAATCTATATCTAACTATATCAACAGTAGAATCAATTTCCCTTACTATCTCTACAATATTTTTACGAGAGTTTTGAGAAATTGATTTTAATATCTTATTATCAATTATATCAAGTTCTTTCTCAGCCTTATTCTCTCCATATAATCTGACTTTTGTTCCATGTTGTTCCAATAAATAGCCCTTAGTTAAACCAGGAGACTTAATAAGAATTGAAACACTTTTTTCACTAATATAATCCCCAATCTTTCTTTCTATTTCCCTATAAATTGTAATAAAGTTCTCTGGGCTTCTGGCTAAAATTGAGAAATTAACATCCCATTTCCCACTACAAGAAACCACCCATCTAATATTTTTATTACTTACTAAAAAAGATATTATTTCCTTTTCTTTTTTAACATCCGCATTATGTAGTCTTAGAAGAACTTTATAATGCATATATCCAAGTGCTAAGGTATTAACAAAAGTCACGTACTTTTTAATTACGCCTTCTTCCTCTAAGCGCTTTAGTTTATATCCTATTGCTTGTTCTGAAAGACCTACTTTTCTTCCAAGTTCTTTATTAGTTGCTCTGCTATTCTGATCTAACCAATAGAGTAACTTTCGATCTTTGAGGTCTAGTTTCATTTATTGTATAAAATGGCATTATATATAAACTTTATGCCTATAATGAAAAATATATACTGAAAGATATTATATAATGGGAATATGAGATCACTCTATGGTAAAGAAATTACAATCAGAACATATAAAGAAGATTACTGGAAGCGTAGGCACACCTGTCTTCGTTTATTTAGAAGAAACTATTTTAGACAATATTCACAGAATAAGAGATGCTATTTCTTCCTCTGGTATTGAGAATAAAATAAAAATATATGTGTCTTATTTTACAAATTCAAATCCTCATATTTCAGCGATTTTGCAAAGAGAAGGAGTTGGTTTAACATTACAAAGCCCTGAAGAAAATGAACACTTAAAGGAGCATGAATTATCTATAGAGAAAGTTGTATCTCCTACTCACTTGTCAAAGAAAAATATTGAATACTTTATTAATGAAGGAATTCAGGTTAATTATGTTACCTTATCTAATTTAGAAGAGGCTTTAAAACATAATATAGCCAAGCCGTCTATTCGCGTCGATCTATCTCCAGAATCAAATCAACGTCAAGGAATAAAGCCAGAACAATTTAAAGAAGTAAATTCTCTCCTCAAAAAATACAAAAAATCTCTCTACGGAATTCAAATGTACACTGGAACAGGCAGCGATCTTGATGTTCATTCCAGGTACCAAATAAGAGCCTTGGAATGCTTAAAGCATTTCCCAGAATTAAAGGAAATCAATCTTGGTGGAGGATTTAATTTCGATTACAATAATTCAAAAAATCATTTTGACTGGAAAGCTTATTTCAATGAGTTACAAAAAAGAATATATCAATTCGGTATTCAAAAAAAGATAACCTTTGATATTGAGCCTGGAAGAGATGTACTTGCTGATACTGGTCTATTTATTGTAAATGTAACAGGTATTGAAAAAATAGTTGGGAAATCTGCATATGAAATATTTACGGATGGTTCCTATACTCATATGCCTTCTGCTACTATCCGTGCTCGTCAACATAAGCTTCAATTCTATGATGAAAAATTTGCACATATTTTAGAAGAAACAACTGCTGAGAATCCTGGTTTTCTTAGTGGAAATACCACACTCTCTAGTGATCGTCTTTTCCCCGGAATTATTTATTTCCCAGCAAGACTAAAAGAAGGAGATTATATTGTCTTAGAAGATACTGGTGCATATTGTGCAACACAACATATGGAATTTCTTAACAAGGCGCCTTGCCCAGAAGTACTCATAAGAAAAGATGGAGAACTAGAACTGATGACCGAAAGAGGTAAATTGACTGATAAAATACGCTATGTGTTAAAGTCGCCTCGAAAAATGGGAGATTCGCATGAAAACTGAAGAGTCTAAATTATATACATCTGTTGAAGCATATCTAAATGGTCCAGATGGGATGAATAATGAAGTAGGAATGTGGGCTGTAAGCGCAGGCATACTTCTTAAAGAAATTGTAAAAAGAGGACTAAATACTCAGTATGGTGGATTACATCAATATCTGGGACCAGAAGTAAGAAGTTCATTGCCTGTATGCTCTATTTTAGATATGTGCTCTGGACCAGGAAACTTTCCTAACTATCTGAGCCTAGTTTCTGATAAGATAAGAGTAGTTGGAATAGATATTAATCATTTATTCATTGAAGCAGGAAATAAGCGCTTTAATCAGTATGGATGGCAGTTTATAGAAGCCGATGCATGTTCTATTGACCTTAAAAGAAAATTTGATTTTGTTACAGCAAGCTCGGCGTACCACCATATAGAAGATAAATCAAAAATAGCATTTTTAAGAAATATAAAAAGACACCTAGTGCCTTCTGGGAAAGTTGTTATATGTGAAAATTTTCTCCCAAGATATACTTCTCAAAAAGATAGGGTGAAGGCAGTTAAAACATATTATTTACTTTTGGACGAATATTTTAGAATAGGAAATGCAACAAAAGAGTCATTAAAAGCTATCAAAGAAGTCGGAGAATTAGAACTCTCTAAAATAGAAGAGCATAAAGTAGATTTTCAGCGTTTTAAACAACACATTAAGAAATCTGGTCTTGAGTTAGAACTTGACATACCAATTTGGCAACCTTCAAGTTTCAAACAAAGTAATGCTGGGTCGCATGTTTTGTTATTGAAATAATCAGCGCAAGCAGACTATCTGTCTCGAAGGGACGCGGGCAACTCTCGTATCAAGGGTGGGCGGTTGGGGGCAACAGATTTTAAACCATTTCATCTTCGACAATTTTGGTTAAGCAAGATTAGACGCCGAACGGCGTAATTGTTTGCAGGATAGCTTAACCGAAATGAAATATCAAACTCACGAGAAAAACTAATCCTTACGTTTAATCCTACGCTGTAAACGAACTTTCAAGGCTATCTGGAAAAGTACCGAAAAATATAAAAGCTTCTTTCTTGTACTATAATCATATACGCTCATCCTTGCTTCGGCAAGGGATGGGCATTTTAAAATGAAAAAAGTTGCTGTATTTGTTGATGGTAATAATTTCTATTTTGGATTAAGGAAATTGTATGGAAAAGAAAGGAGTCTCAAAAATTTCAATTTCCTAAAATTCGCAGATTTCTTAGCAAAAGATAATAAAG
>CAYIDE010000091.1:0-3735 GCA_964362065.1 Candidatus Woesearchaeota archaeon
TGCACTTCGTATAATTGATATTGAAAATCAAAAACACGATGTGCCACCACACACTAAAGTGTGTGGTTTGTGACAGGCACTCGTGTTTTGGATGCTCAAGGAACAACTCCACACTAAAGTGTGGAGTTTTCTGTCAAGTTCCTTGACATAAATAAATGCGGGTAAAACGCCCACACCAGGAATCGAACCTGGAAAACCCGAAGGTAACACGCTCTCCAAGCGTGCGCAGTACCATTGTGCCATGTGGGCATTTACTAGCAAAATAAGTAACGCTTTTAAGTATTGCGCTTACTTGATAAAATAATTTTCCAAACCCTTTAATTTAATAAATTCATTTATTCCCTGCACAATTTGCTCATGCGTTTCTTTTATTGTATTATGAACATAGGGTATAACTATAAATCTCTCTGGCTCGGTCTTGGCCATCATCCTAAATCCATAATGAACAAGCCTAAAAAACTCATGGCTCCCTTCATCTTCAATCCTGTCTCTTATTTTTCCAATATTCGTTTCTTTCTTATTCTTTTGCCCATCCTCGTAGCTTCCATCAATTAAAAAAGTAATATCTGGAATTGTGTTTCTAACCGCAAATCTGACTATCTTAAAAACTTCCCCCAGTTCAATGCCTCTTCCATATCCTTGATAAGCAATGCTTGAATCATAAAACCTGTCACATATAACTATCTCTCCCCTAGACAATGCAGGATTAATAACCTCATTAACTAATTGCGCTCTGCTTGCATTCATAAGAAGCAATTCAGTTTCTTTAAACATTTTATAATTATCAACGCTTGATTTCAAAGTGCGCCTGATTTCCTCTCCAATTGGAGTTCCCCCAGGTTCCCTTAAAGCATGTACAATATTTCCCTGCTCTCTGTATCTATCAAAAAGCATTTTTGTCTGTGTGCTCTTGCCGAGACCTTCTCCTCCTTCAAATGTTATAAATAATCCGCTCATATTCTTGTATATCTCAAATAATCATGAGTAATATTTCTCTCAATAACTCTTTTTCTCCAGATATTCAAATCAATTAAAGGGAAATATACATCTCCTTTATAATTTCCTTTTACTTCAGTTAGCTCAATAAAATCAGCAAATTGAATTGCTGTTTCATACATCTTAGCTCCGCCAATAACATAAGCAACATCGCTGTCTTTGAATGCTTCTTCTAATGCCCAATAAAAAGATCTTTTAAAATATACATCGCGCCTATCAATAATAACCGCTTTCTTGGAGCTAAAAATAATGTTTTTTCTTCCTTCTAAAGGTCTTCTATTCTCAGGAAGAGATTCCCAAGTTTTCCTTCCCATTATAATCGGCTTGTCCATTGTCTTTTTCCTAAAATAAGCCAGATCTCCAATAAGTCTCCATGAAGGCAGCTTTCCCTTATAACCAATAACTCTATTTTCACTGACTGCAGCAATCAATCCAAGTCTTTTATCTCTAAATCCTAATTCTTCCAGCATTATACTGCCACTTTTGCCTTTATGTGCGGGTGAGGTTCATATCCTATCAGCTTAAAATTATCATCAATTTTCTCAGTGATCAATTGTTCAAGTGGTTTTTTCGCAATTTCTAATCTAGGAAGTTCCATAGGTGATCTAGAAAGCTGTGATAATATGAGCGGGATATGATCTGCTCCTAAAAATTCACTATCTTGAGGAGGAGCAGATTCTTCTATCCAATTTTCAACCTCTAAATATTCTTCTTTCTCTTTTACATTAGAAATCCTCTCCTTTAATTTATCTAGATTTCTTCCATACCACTTTCCTCTTTCCCCTGTACCACAATAAAAATGTGCATCTCCAAGTGTATGCACAAATAAACCTGGTTTTAAATTTGTTTCCTGAGCCATTAATTGAGTAAACATAGCGTAACTAGCAATATTAAATGGAACTCCTAAAAACATGTCACATGATCTTTGATATAGCTGGCAATCCAATCTTCCGCCTTGTACATTAAACTGGAAGAGTAAATGGCAAGGAGGTAATGCCATTTTAGGAATATCTGCTACATTCCAAGCGCTAATGATAATTCTTCTTGAGTCAGGTTTCTCCTTTAGAAGAGTTAATGCTTCCTGTAATTGATCTATTTTTTGTTTTTTATATAATCCGCCTGATTCTGATTCGACAAATTTCTCCCAGTGTCTCCATTGATAACCATACACTGGGCCTAAATCTCCATTCTTATCAGCCCATTCATCCCAAATACTGACTCCATTATCTCTTAAAAATTTAATATTTGTTTCTCCTCTCAAAAACCATAATAATTCATAAGTTATCGCATTCATATGCAGTTTTTTTGTAGTTAACAGGGGAAATCCTCGCGACAAATCATACTCATTTTGATGTCCAAACCTAGAAATACTATCAGCTAAAGTCCTATTAGGTTTATATCCTGAATGTGCATCAGTCAAGACTTTTAAAGAATGTTCAAGATATTGCCTCATATTTATCTCAAAAAATCGATATTTTATAAAGATTTAGAAAGTTCAAAATAATCTTTATTATTTTGAAAGAAGATATTCCTTAACATAAGGCCAGCTGATGCTAGTCCAACTCTCTACTTCATTTTCCTGGCTGGAAAATATTTTATCTATTTCATCAGGTTTATGAAACTCCCCTGAATCAAGCCCCTCTTTTTTATTAGAAACAACTGAGCCAGTAGTTCTTGCCACTGCTACAATACCAAAATGGACTTTTCCAAGACTATCAAGATCATCATTAATATATCCTATAATCTCTGGATAGGGATATTCATCCATAAAAACTTCTTCTTTTAACTCTCTCATTGCAGCTGCCGATATTGGGTCTAAGGCATGCTGTTCAGTGTCTCTATCTATATGTCCTCCAATTCCCCCTGAATATTTATTCAAATATCTAGTTTCTCTAAATTCTCCTTCTTGTTTATTTCCATTTAAAATTCTTTTATATAAATAAGCAGTTTTATTTTCAGGATCTATAATCCAAACATAAGGAATAATCTGCTGTAAACTTTCATTATTCTCAAGTTCATCTCCTCTGGGATGATAATGAAAATTCTTAAGGATAACAGATAGGTAATCATGCTCCTGCAAAGGAAGAAATCCCTGAAAATATTTTTCCTTAAACAAAATTTCTCTTGGAACGACTAAGGCTTCTTTTACCATGATGAATAATCTTAAATCATGATATATAAATATTATTGCACAAACTGATGGAGCTCCAATATTCCTAGATGTCTTTGCAGGTCTTCAAGAGTCCCTGGACAATGCAGGCCGTTAAATATAACACTGTATTGGGAATCAACCGGGATATTCCAAAGAGAAGGTAAACCAAATTCTGCCCTTAAACTTCCATCGGGAGTTTCTTGATAATCCCGATAATGCCCTTCATCGTTTTTAAGATGAGCAATAGTGTTTCCATCCTTATGTCTCAAAACAAAAAGTCCGAAGGCATCAGTTTTTTGTTGGTATGCTTGTACATACTTTACAAATAATTTTTGATTGAGCTGTCCCTCATAAATATCCTTCATAACCCTACGCCATCCACTTCTATCTTCTTCAAGTAAAAATTCATACCCTCTTTTGATAACTGAACTCTTAACTTCAGGCATTAATCCAAAAATTTCCGGTTTAACCAACAGCAATGAAAGATCTTCCATGAAGAAAGGGCTCCTCAACTCTTTATAATATTTTATATTAGTATCTCCGAATAAGATTTAGCACTATAAAATTAATCCATAAAGTTTATATAC
>CAYIDE010000092.1:0-3688 GCA_964362065.1 Candidatus Woesearchaeota archaeon
GGATATACATAGTATATCCCATATTTAAATCTTCCGTCGATGCTTTATACTTACTCTTTAAATTCCATATTATTGTTATTACTTCATAGTTTATAAACATTTCGGTAACTCCAGACTAGAAAAATATAAATACTCATTCTGAAGCAATTTATATGCCAGCATGATGTCCAAGTTGTCGTTTCGCAGAACAGGAAGAAAGAAAACAACTTTAGGAGAATCCCTATATTCACTTTACAATTCTTCTCAAGGTAGTTTGGGAAACTATGAAGGTTTATTTAGGACCATGACAAATATTGCTGTTAATACTGGATATTCTTATAAAAAAAGATTAGAAAAAATAAATTTCCTCTTAGAAGAGAATCCTCAAGTCTATTCTAAAGAGCAAACAGAATATTTATCAACAATTCTTAATAGATTAGACTATAATGTCCAAAAAACCATAAATTCTAAAAAAAGAATAAAGTATATTGAAAGCGTACAGGAGAAAATCTCAAATATAAGAGAACGTTATTCCTTAAATCAAGCATATTCCTGCTTGGAAAAAAAAGCTATTGAGCAAGAAAAAATTCTCGCAGAAAGAATGTTGCCTTCTTCTAATTTAACATCCCTATCTGCTCCCAGAAAACTCCTTACTGAAAGAAATCCATATCGCAATGGTCAATTTTCAAGGGTTTCTGCTGCTGAACTTGCGAGAAAAGAACAAGAGAATAATGTACAACCATCTTATGGTTATAAATGGGAAAACAAACCCATTATAGGCAATAATAAAAATAATATTATAAGCATGGTCGCCATGGTATTATTTGCTGGAATTTTATGGTACAATTCTAGTACTAGTCATGCAGAAAAAGAAATGAAATATGAAAAACCTTCAAAGAGCATAGTTCTTCCATCTTTACAAAAAGAGCAAATGCAGTCAGTTTCTGTTTCTAGGTATTATTTTATTAAATAATTTTTAAAAATATTCAATAGACTTATAAACAAAATTCCTGTTTAATTTAAATGCAGGGATGCCGGAGCGGTCAAACGGGCTGCGTTCAGGTCGCAGCAGCTTAGTGCTTGCGGAGGTTCAAATCCTCCTCTCTGCATTTTTTATCAAATAATATAATTACAAAATAGTAACATAATACAAAGATTTAAAAAGAGCAATTCTGAAATAGAGCAATGGGATTTTTAGTTTTAGAACATAAAATGCACTTTCCAATTAGAGGAGGTGCTAGATTAAAAAATCCTATAAAAAGGTTGTGCTTTGATGTTGTTCTGAAAAAAATTAAATATGAAAACGTAAAAAAGCTTACAGAATTAGAGGTTATTTGCAATGGCGATGTATTGCGATCACACACCTTAAGTACTGCTGACAAGCCACTCGAATTAATAGAAGGAGTAACAATTTCTTTGAAAGAAGGAAAAATTCATAATGAAAGTGTGCGTTTATGCTATGATGCTTCATCGGATTGGAAGATTTATCGCAGTAATTATGATATAAAAGGCAAGTTTTCAAATTACGAATACTTTAGATAAAAATTATCAGGTTGCTATTTTAATTTTCCGAGTTTTCTTGCCAGCACTTCACATTCTCTTAATAAATTTTCAATCTCGTTCAGACCTTGCTCCCAAAATTCTTTTTGAGTAATATCAATCCCTAATCCATAAAAAATATTCTTTGGAGAATCAGATGTTCCTGCAGATAAAAATTCTTTTACTTTGTTTATAAAATTAGGGTTTTTTCGAACAGAACTCTGTAAAAATTTGGATATTAGTAGTCCTGATGCATATGAATAAACATAGAAAAAACTCCTGATGTGACTCCAATAAACCCACCAATTCTCACTACCAGCCGACTGTTCCACTGACTCTCCCATATATTCTTCCATATGTCTTTGGAAAATACTTCCAATTTCTTCTTTAGGCAAATACCCCTTATTTCTGAATTCTTTATGCAATTCCTGCTCAAAACAATAGCAAGCAATCTGGCGAAAGATTGTAGAAATATCATCCTGTAATTTTGAAATCATGATACTAAACTTAAGTTCATCATCAGCTCCGCGCATAAGCTCTTCCAACACAAAATCTTCCATGAAGGTTGAAGCAACTTCAGCTGTTGACAATGGAGTGCCAAAATTCAAGGAATTTTGTTTTTTCTTAATAAGTTCGTTATTAATGCCGTGCCCAAATTCATGTGCCATTGTTGTAACATCTCTCAGTTTACCAAGATGATTAAGAAGTATGTAAGTTGGCTGGCTCTTCAGCCAATATACACAAAATGCTCCATCTTTCTTTCCTGCCTTAGGGTAAACATCAATCCATCCATGATTTCTAAATCCTTTCACAATACTGGAGAATTCAGGATCAAGTTTTTCAAAAACTCCAGCTGTCAGTGCAAAAGCCTCTTCATAAGAGTAGCTTTTATCTATTTTTCCAAAAGGAACATTTCTTTCATGATATTCCAGTTTAGGAACTCCGAATATCTTAGCCTTGAGAGCATAAAACCTCTGAGGAATATCAAAATTTTTTCTCACACTCTTAACTAAAATATCAACCACTTCACTTTCAATGTCATCACTTAAATGACGCGCAGAATCAGGTCTAACAAATTTCCTAAGCTCATCATTAACTTTCTTGTCAGTTAATATTGCATTAATTTCTTCTTCTGCTGAATCAGAATGCTTTTTTAATATCTCATTAAGTTTTTTAGCAGCATCATCTCTTACTTCCTTATTCGTGCTATCTATCAAACCTTTAACTTCGGAAAAACTCTTTTTTTCTCTTGTCCCCTGCTCAGTCAGTACTTCCTGCTCTTCCTTTGCCAAAAAGCCAGAAACCATCTTTATCCATTTCTCATAAGAAGTCTGTGTTTTAAAATTTAAAATTTTTTCTTCAGGCTCGCTAAGGTGGTGCTTCGCCTCACGAAAAAGCATTTTAAGAAAATGCTTGTAAGGCAGTAATCCAGGAAATTCTAAAAATAAAGTCTGATTTTTTTCTGAAACTTTTCCCACGTTCAATCTAAAAAATTGCAGTTCATTTTCAAGTTGAATGCTGAAATCATGGATTTTTTGGTAACGTGCCTTTAATGCTGCATTGTTCTGGTCCTGCATTGTGCGCAGCCAGAAATAATAACCTTCTTTCCCACTCGTGCCATAATGACTATGGAGATATTCATACTCATCTAAAGATTCTCTTAAGACTTCTGGATTCTGAACATAATCCCTCCTTTCCTTCCACTTTTGAACAAACTGGTCAGCATGTTTTTTAATAATCTCCTGCTCCTCTGTAAATACAGGATCATCGTCTCCATTGCCTAATGGAGATAAATTCCACCTTACTTCTTCTGTAAGTTTTTCCATTACCTGCATTTAATAATGCCTCTTTATAAAATATCTTATTGTCTTCTATAAATAAAGCATAATATAAAAGCTTAAAAACCAAAAAAATATAGAGTTATATGGGTGCGCGTAAAGATTACCATTTTAGCAGATATAATTGGATAGCAGCCCAAAATCGCCTCCAAAGAAAGAGCTACCAAGAAGGTCTTAGACAGTATCATCTCCTAGCACAGGAATATCATTCCCTCAACCGAGACAGCGCACAAAAATTAAAGCTCGTTGAAAATGATAAAATTAAGGCAGCCATGATGTTTTATTATGGTCCAATACCCTAAGGTCTTGCCTTAGGGATAGAGCTAAAACCC
>CAYIDE010000093.1:0-3668 GCA_964362065.1 Candidatus Woesearchaeota archaeon
GTTCTCAAATTTGTCTTTAAGTTCAATTTCTTTAGCGATAGTAACTCCATCATTGCTGACTATAGGAGAAGATGAACGGTCAAGAATAATAGTTCTGCCTTTTGGGCCAAGAGTGACTTTTACTGTGTTAGCAACTTTGTCAATTCCTCTTAAGAGAGCTTGTCTTGCATCTTCGCCGAATATAATTTGCTTTAATGTCATGTCTGTAATAATTCCTTATGGAGCAATTCGTTGTTTTTTTGTCTATAAAGTTGTGGATTTATTTGTTCATTGTATTCAATTGAATCATATGTATTTCTTCTTGAGAGCTGTAAATCTCCTATCCTGCTTGGCCTCATATTTCCTCTATTTAAAAAAAGTTCATAGATTTTTTTTCCATCCCTAAAGGAAAAAATATAAAGGCCGTCCTTGATTCCAGTACAAAATGCTTCAGGAGTTAAGTTCTTGATACTTATTAATTCCCCGCCTCTAAGGTCATCAATGTCTCTTTCTGTTTTTATTAGTTTTATTTTTTGACCACTCATTCTATCCTCGCGACAACATCTTTTAATTCTATGATGAGGTGCTTTTCTCCATTAATTTCAATGTCTTCAGAGCTATAACCACCGTAAATAATTCTGTCGCCTTTCTTGATAGGGAAGGGCTTGTTATCTGGAAGCGTGCCAACTGCAATGACTTCACCCTCTTTTTTTTCATTTGAGGATTTTGGCAAATACAGGCCTGATTTGGTTCTTTCTTCCTGTTGCTTACTTTGCTTGATAAGGACTCTTTCACCTAAAGGTATTATGTTCATGTTATTCTCAATAGATAATATTTTTCTTAAACGTAGCTATTTAAATTTTTCTCTGCTCCAGTGTATATATTTAAGTAAAAGAACAGTAGTATTAAGTAGCCTGTCTTTTTAAAGAAAAGAGGGCCTGTGGTATAACGGCAGCATATCGCATTCGCATTGCGAAGATCCGAGTTCAATTCTCGGCAGGTCCATATTTTAGTTTATGGTACAAATTCAATATTATCAAAATCTTTGAACTGAGGGTCTCCTGTGAGAAATTTAATATTGCACTTTTTTGATAATACGTAACCTAGGCAATCAACGTAAGAAAGATCTCTTTTGTAATTCTGGAGTCTAAAGACATTTGCTTCTTTAATATCTTTATCATCAAAATCGATGCAAAATGGTAGAAAGAAAGCATATGCTTCGTCCGCTTTTTGTTTTCCATATAATCTTAAAAGCGAATAATGGAGCTCCATCAAATTGAGTTTACACGTAATTACAGAAATGTTTATCATATAAGGAACATAATTTTCTTTGTTGTGTACTATTTCATATAGAGCATAAGTATCAAAGAAATAGCTTTTTATTTCTTCCATCTTTGCCTGTCATATCCGCTTTCCCACCCTCGACGTGCGAGACTTTTTGCTTGCTGACCAGACATTTTTCTTTCTTTGATAAGGCCAGAAATCGGCCTTAAGTCCGCCCTTTTTACTACTTCTATAAAGATTGCTTCATTTTCTCTTAATTTCTTTTGTTCGATAATGCTATTTGGCACTATGACTGCCATTGAATTTCCCCATCTTTTGAGTTTCACTTCTACTGCCATGTATATACTATAATATCACTTATATATAAACATTTCTATAGCACATTTTACTAAAGTGAACGCTACTAGACAATTGCCGGCAAGTTCATAAAGTTGTTTATTTTCTTTTTTTTACTAGTGCAGCGGTAATTGCTGCTGCTATAGCTGCTCCTGTTCCAAGAGCGATAGCAGAAGCTTTTTTTGGATTCTTTTCTATGTAGCGTTGAATATCTTTTTCTGCTTTTAAAAGCTTAAACTTTGCAGTTTTAAAGGCAGCATTAGCTTTAATTTTAGCGAGAGCAATTTCTTTTTTAATATCCTGCTTAGATAATTTAGTTTTTTTCATTATTACCTCCTTTTCATTCCGTATTTATTTTTATTTACCTGATTTTTTATTAGAAGTGCACTTAGGAAGAGAATAAGTGAAAGTATAAGCAAACTCCATCCTTTGCTGAGGGATAGGTATTGCTCAAGGAGGAAAACAAGGGCAAGACTTAGGAAGACAATTCCTGTGATAAATAACACAGAAGCATAGAACAAATGTATGAGATTTTTTTCTAAGGTATAAATTAAGGTTTCCACTTTTTCAGCGAGATTTTTAAGATAAGCTATAATAGTTTTAATCATTGAGGACTTTACTAAGCGAGAAAGAGCGGAACTCTGTTTGGTAAAAGATTCTTTTTTCATTTATTTATTAGGATGAGATGGTTTATAAAATCTATTATGCAGATTTTATATGTAGATGTTTATGCTTGCTGGAAGAGAAAAGTGCGGTATTAGTTCTTGCATACTAAAGTTCTAAGCAGATGAAACTTCTATGACTTTTTTATTGTCCAGTGCTTTACCTATAAGCGCGCTTTCTAGTTCAAGAAGCTTCTTAACTATAGGATTTTTTGAATTTAAAGTGTATAGTTTTGTTTTTCCGAATTTTCTTGTTACGGTAACTATTTGCTCCTCTTCGATTTTTGGCCAGTAGTTGAAGAGAGTTGCTTTTGAAATTCCACTACCTTCAATTATATCTTTTTTGCTCAAATCAGTACCTTTGTTTTCAATTAGGTAATCTACAATCTTTAAAACCGGATTTTCTCCTAAAAACTTTATCAATAGCGATTTTTCCATAGAATATTATAATTAGAAAAGTATATAAAATTAACTGTTCAAAGTATGTTTATATGGACATAAGGAAAGAGGAAAGATGTGGACTGATGACGAGATAAAAGGAAAAATATTGCATAAGATGTTTCGTATGGGAAAGTTTCATCATAGTCATACTTCTATAGATAATCTGCCAAAAGGTTTTCCGATGGAAGTTAGAGGAAGAGTTAAAGAGATGACAAAAGAATTAAAGAAAGAAGGTATTTTGCTTAGCAAGCCTACAAGCTATGGAGAGGAAGTTTCTCTCAATTCTACGTTCAAAGATAAAATTATTTTTTACATTAATAAGTTCTTAGAGAAGTAATGAAATTAAATTAGTGAGCAGAGGGAAAGAGTCGATTATATAAAAAAATTCTAAACGGCTAGTTTTGTAAACAAATTTCTACTGTTTCACCAAGTTCTTCTTCTAGTTTATTTTTTAATGTAGGAAAATAAAGAGATAGCTTTTCTTCATTAAAAACTATTTTTAATCCATTATAAACCAGATGATAAAAATTTATTGAAGTGGCATGAATATCTTCTTGAAACCTTGGTTCTGAAACAACTTTTCCTACTTCCTTGCTTATAAAAAGGGGAATGATTCCGAAAATTTTTGTTGGCCTCTTAATAGAATGAGAAGTTATGTCAATAGCATAATCAAAACTTTCATAACCTTCATATCTATGTGTTAAGCCGAAAGGGGCCAGTGCTTCACTTAAAATATCGAAATATCTTTTACTTTCTTGCTTTTGTGCCATGTTAATAATTGATTAGGATATTTTATCTTTCAATTCTGCAAGTTTGGATTCGGTTTTCTCTCTAACTTTTAGAATATATTCATCCCTGCCTATACTTTCCTTAAAAGGTATTCCTTTTTGTTCTAAAGTTTTTCTTAATCTTATAGCTAAGGACGTAAGTATTTCCCCATATCTTGCTTGAAATTTGCATATTTTA
>CAYIDE010000094.1:0-3577 GCA_964362065.1 Candidatus Woesearchaeota archaeon
TTATTGGATAAAAAGGTTAGAGAAGGAGATTATGAGCCAGTTGCGTAGAGACTGAATATCATTTTTAGAATAAGAATAAAACAAGCACAGGGAAGAGGAAAAGAGGTGGAGAACCTCCCCCCTATGCTTTTATGCCCTAAAGGGCTGTACATGGCAATGTACGACTAGAAAAAAAGGGCTAGTCAAGCCCGTCATAAATGCGATGTGTTGTTGGTATCACCCCCGTCATGTTTAGTATCCGTTTTTAATTAACATAATAAGAAAAAGCATTTATTAATGTCTTGTGAAAGAAAAATCAAGAGGCATCTTGCATAAAGCTTAAAAACCATCTTTTGTCATTAAAGACATGGTGGCCCTCTATCTGGTCCCTCCTTGGTTCTATACTGTCGACATTATTCTCCAACTCATATTTGCATTTATGACTGCGCTTGTAGCTTATTATGCATTTAAAATCTATAATCTTGCGGAACAGCGCGAATCTCGCCTTTTAGGCACAGGGTTCTTACTCATAGCTCTCTCCTATATAATAAAAGCGATTGTTAATCTCTTCATTCTAAGAGAAACTGCTGGAGGTTTTCCAACATTTGCTCTAGAAAATCTGAAAATCCTTAGTACATGGGGCGTCTATGCCTATATTATTTTATTTACAACTGGATTAATAACTCTTGCTTACCTTACATTCCACATAAAAAGCAAAAGAGCTTATACACTTCTCCTTGCCACTAATATTGCTATCCTAATATTAAGCTCTGATAAAGCTACTTCATTCAATTTACTCTCATCGCTCCTTACTCTGTATATTGCGCTGCACTATGCCTTAGTTTATTACCATCGCAGAAATCCAAAAACACTCATCTTGCTTCTCGCATTTCTTTTTCTCTTTATTAGTGGTGCAGGATTTATTCTCATGCCAAATTATTATTACAACTACATCATTAGCCATATCTTAGAATTTCTATCTTATATCCTTATGCTCATCAGCCTGGGATGGGCGATGAAAGGACGTTAAAAATAATGACGAAAAAGAGAACTCGTCTTGAAATAATAAGGGACATTCTGACTGTAATTAAAAGTAGAAATGGCAAGATAAAGCCAACGCACATCCTCTACCGCTCAAATCTCTCCCACCAAATGCTGGATGAGTATCTTTCAGAATTAAAAGGAAAAGAATTCATTCTGGAATTGCAGGATAATAACAGCAAAACATATGCTATTACTGATAAAGGTCTGCGTTATCTCCAGCAATACGCAATGATTGCCAATTTCACTGATACATTTGGCCTCGGATAATACCTACCCCTCATCTACAAAAGTCGCTTTTCCTCCTGTGACTAAAATATCAGCAACCTCCGCATCAATATTAACCAGAGAGCCAGAAGGATAAGGTCCTATAACATTCCCGCTAAGGTCAACAAATTGCTCAACATCCTGCTGAAAAAGAATCATCTTATACTTAGGCAGATCAATATCCTTTCTTCCATGAAGGATGCTCGAAAGTTCTTTGTCGCCCTCTTCAAATGCTTTAACTAACTTCTCAAAAATATCCCTCTCAAAACTAAGCATCATCTCATAATCTCTTTTCATAATTCCTGTCTCTGCTGCTACAAAAACTAAATTAAGAAGTTTTCTCTTCCTTCGTAAAATCAGCTCTTTAAAAATAGAAATAGAATTTTCCAGCTGTTTCTTAGACTTGGCAACAGATTCCTGAAAAAAATCTCCCTCTGCGGTTGATTGCTGCCTCTTATCTTGCAGATACATGGAAATTTCATTCAGAAAATTTTTCGGCAGCTGCTGAAGCGTCTCAGAATATTTCTCTTTTCGCAAAAGCTCATACAGATCATTATATGTCAGCATAGGTTTTCTACCCCTGAATGCTTTATAAAAATAGCTGTCATCTAATATCTTTATATATCCCTCTCTTCTCTAAAACCCATGTTTGACTTCCTGAAGAAAAAATTCAGCTCTTGGCTTGGAAAGGCAAAAGTAAAGAATAAAACCAAGAGCAGCGAAATTCAAAAAGCGAAGAAAAAAGAAGAAAAATCAGTAAAAAAGAAATCAGAGAAAATATCTAAATTAACAAAGGATGAAAAAGAATCTCTTGAAAAGGCTGAAAAAATTATTTTAGAAACAGAAAAATCCTCTCCTGTCACATCTATGTATGAAGAGATAGAAGCCCAAGAAGATTCCCAAAAAGAAGGAAACTTCTTCACCCGGCTTATAAAAAAAATAACTACCTCCAAGCTAGAGCAGAAAGACTTTGAAGAACTCTTTCTTGAGTTAGAACTCACTCTATTAGAAAATAATGTTGCACTAGAAGCTGTAGATGCTATCAAAAAAAATCTCTCCTTCGCTCTTGTTGGCCAGCAAATTAAAAAAACAGAAGCAGAAGCGAGAATTTTGCAAGCTCTCAAAGATTCTATCCTATCTCTTCTGATTGAACCGCCTAATTTAGTGCAAAAAATCAAAGACTCCTCCAGTACTTTTGTTATTATTTTCTTCGGGATAAATGGGACAGGAAAAACAACCACTGTAGCAAAGCTGGCTCATTTGCTCAAAAAAAACCATATCACTTCAGTCCTTGCTGCAGGAGACACATTTCGTGCTGCTTCAATAGAACAGCTCCGCACACATGCAGAACGTCTCCATCTGCCTATAGTAGCTCACCAGTATGGTTCAGACCCTGCGGCAGTTGCTTATGATGCAAAAAAATATGCAGATGCCCATAATATAAAAGTCGTTCTCATTGACACAGCGGGAAGAATGTACACAAAAGAAAATCTCCTTAAAGAAATGGAAAAGATAATCCGCATTTCAAAGCCAGACCTTAAAATCTTTGTCGGAGAATCAATTACCGGAAATGATGTTATTGAACAGGCAAAATCATTCAATGATTCCATAGGAATTGACGGAATCATCCTCACAAAAGCAGATGTTGATGAAAAAGCTGGAGCCATTCTTAGCGTTAGTCACATAACTAATAAACCAATTTATTACCTAGGCACAGGACAATCTTATGATTCTCTGCTTCCATTCAAAAAGAAAGATGTTCTGAAAAATTTAGGATTAGAGTAAAGTTATAAACTTAATATACCTAAACTCAAAAATTAATCATCTCTGTACTAATCTATATTCTGGTATAATATTCTGAAAACGATTTTCAAAAAGATATCTATGCGCTTCTGTATCGAATGAAAAATTCTGAAACTCATTTATCATTCTTTTAGCTTCAGACTGGCTATTTGCCAGCTCAAAAAGACAAAGGCGCGCAGCAAATTCATTAGAAGATTTCCAAACTGTCTCTTTAGAAAACCATGTGATTAAACGCTCATATAAAGGTAAATCTCTGCCATAAAAAACCAGATTTTGAAAGTGCTCAAATGCCTCGTTCCAAGGACTCCCTGCACAATAATAGACATGGAACCTTCCATTAAGTAAAGACACCGGAGGAAAAAGAACTCTATCAACATCGCAAGCATGCCAATCCATTATTCTTGCAATAAGTAAAAAACAACTCGTCCTTTCCATCTATTGAGCATGATTTTAAGACACTTAAAGATTTCTGTAGTGCAAATAATTT
>CAYIDE010000095.1:0-3576 GCA_964362065.1 Candidatus Woesearchaeota archaeon
TAATATGGGGGGCTATTTAATTCTTTGTAACATATTCAACGCAGTTATCTATACCTAGATGGAAAAAAGAGAGATGCAGTTTTATTGTTAGGCTACACTATCGAGTTTCTAGCCCTCATAACAATTACAGCCTTTATCTTATTGATGCTTTATATTTAAAAGAAAATCTATAGAAAGATTTATATAATAGTTATATTTAATAATTATACATGGCAGTAGAAACAATAACTAAAAGATGGGGAAACTCAATAGGCGTGGTTATACCCAATGAAACAGTTGATAAACTTAGCCTCAAGCCTAATGAGTCTGTGGTGATAGAAATAATTAAGAAAGAGAATATACTAAAAGAACTATTCGGAGCTATAAGGATAAAGAAATCAACGGAACAGATAATTAAAGAGGGGCGCGCTGAAACTGAAAGTAAATGGTTGAAATAAAGAGATGTTTAGATACTTATGCTCTTATAGAAATTGCAAAAGGTAATCCAAAATTTGCAGAATACCTTAATTATCAATTTATTATTTGTGATTTAACATTAGCTGAGTTTTACGGAGTAATATTAAGAGAAGAAGGAGAAAAAGTTGCGGATTATTGGTTTAAAAAATTAGAAAACTATGCTTTATCTGCAGATTTAGAGACATTAATAGAAGCCATAAAGTTCAGGCAAGCAAATAAAAAGTCAAATATTTCTTTCTTTGACGCAGCAGGTTATATCTTTTCACTGAAGAATGGATGTATATTTGTTACAGGGGATAAAGAGTTCAAAAATTTCTCCAATGTAGAATTTAAGAGGAAGAACTGAAAAGACTTTCAAGTACTATCAGAATTAGTCTTTTACTCAACAAAATTGTATAATTTCTAATCAATTCCCTTTTCGAGAATTTCTCCAAGCCCCCATTTATAAACTCCTTACATCATAAAAAGATATGAGAGTAAGATATTCATTTTCATCAAGGAAAACCGGTTTGGCAAGGAACAGCCATACAAATAAGCACAAAGTAGCCTTTCCTAAATTAGCCAAGGAAGTAATAAGGATATCAGACATAGTCCTAGAAGTATTAGACGCAAGATTCATTGAAAAAACAAGAAATAAAGATACGGAGAAGCTCGTAAAAGATAATGAAAAGGTTCTAGTATATATCATAAATAAATCAGACCTAGTTTCAGATATAGAAGAAATAAAAAAAGAATTAGATGAAAAAGCATTAAGCCCAAATGTAATTTTTTCATGCAAGTCCTCATTAGGAAGATTTCAGCTCAGAAAATTAATAAATATTATTGTTAAAAAAGGAAAATTTAGCAAACTTCACAAAAAAGCGCATGTTGGAGTAATCGGATACCCTAATACAGGCAAAAGCTCACTGATTAATGCAATTGCAGGGGGAGGCAGAGCATCAGCATCTCCTGAATCAGGCTTTACAAAAGGAGTCAGGAGAATAAGATTCAATAAGAATATTCTAATTCTTGATACCCCGGGAGTTTTTCAAGAAGATGAAAACATTGCAAATAAATCTGACTTGAAAAAGCATGCAGAAATCAGCTCCAGAAACTTTTCTTCGGTAAGAAATCCAGAGATGATAGTTCATAATTTGATTTCAGAAAATCCAGAATTATTTGATTCTTTCTATAAAGCAAGCGCAAAAGGGGATAGCGAGTTATTGCTGGAAACACTTGGCAAGAAAAAAGGCTTTTTGCAAAAAGGCAATAAAGTAAATACCGATAAAACTTCAAGATATATCTTAAGAGATTGGCAGGAAGGGAAAATAAGTAAAAATCAAGAAATGTTTAAATCAAAAGCACGATGCGCCACCACGCCCTAAAGGGCGTGGTTTGTAACAGGCGCTCGTGCTTTGGATGTTCAAGGAATGTCAAGTTCCTTGACATAATTTTAAATAAGTGAAACAAAATAAGAATAGAATTTTCAAGTATCTCAGGCTTCAATGATTTTGTAATTGATGAATTTAATGCCCGCACAGAGAAAGTCAATGTAGGAAATATTGCAGTAACTGAATTTACTGCAGACAAGGAAGGAACATTCACATATTACTGCAGTGTTGGAAAACGCAGGGATAATGAAATGAAAGGCAATTTCATAGTAAAATAAATTATTTTCTGAATAACTTTTTCCAAAAAGATTTTTTTTCAGCAACAGCTCCTTTCGGTTCTATAACTTCGTAATTGATAACGGGTTTAGTTTTAAGAATAGGTGCTTCATATGCCAGCTCATCATCCGCGCGCTTCATTGCTTTTTCTACTTCCCTCTTTGAGTGCCCCTGGCTAACCAATGCCCAACGCAGAGATTCTTTTGTGTATCCTTTCTTCAAATTTTTTCTTAGATAGGTGACTAGCTCAATGCTATAGGATTTCTCTTTTTCCATGTGCTTTATATGCAGAAAAAGTATTTAAATTTATGCAAGATAGAAAAATATTTCTATTGCCCTGCAAACAGGCTGTAAATGCTTTTGTCTTTAAAAGATTCAAGAAGTGTAAGCAAATAAGCAAGCAAAAGCGGGCCTATAATCAGACCTAATACTCCAAATACAAAAAGCCCTGCTATCATGCCTACAAGAATAAGCGCTGAGGAAATATTGGTTTTGCGTGCTACCAAATATGTGCGGAGCACATTATCAATTACAGCAACAAAGAAGATATTATAAGCAAAAAATCCTATTGCGAGGGCAGTATTACCTGTGCTAAAAAGATAAATTCCGACTGGAAACCAAACTACTGCAGGACCAATGAAAGGAATGATGGAAAAGAATATAGCTATCAGAGTTAATACTAGGGCGTTTTCAACTCCGAAAAGTAAAAGGCCTAAACCTGCCAAAGAACCCTGGACCAAGCCAATAACTACCTGCCCATAAATAACAGAATCAGTGATGTCCTTAAAATGTTTTACAAGTATCTTTTCCTTTGATTCACTAAAAGGAGAAAGCCCCTTGAAAAATGTTTTTAAATGTTCAGAGTCCCGCAAACCAAAGAAAAAGACAAAGCAAACAATGAAAAGATTCAGTAAAATCCTGGGCAGTTCTCGAAAAATGTTTAATAGAGTATTTAATGCTGCAGAACTACCTTTGCCGATAAGATTTGTGATAGTATCACTTAATTGACTGATAAATTGCTCATTGCCAGTCTGGAAGATTGATCTTAGAAAACTATAAACATCAACTTTCTGGAATGCAGTGAAGACCTGAAAAACCTGCTGCATGATTATAGGAGTAAGATACCATATCAGGGCTAAAATGCCTAAGACTGTTATTATTGAAACAACAGAAGCAGAAAGTGTAGGATTCTTTATATAACGATTCACAACCCTATAAAAAGGAAGAAATGCATAGGCAAGGATAAGGCCGCCGAGTATTGCAAGGATAACTGGTTTTATTAGAATAAAAATAAGAATGAAGAGCAGCGCCACTAGTACAATGACTGTCAATTTCCGAACATCCTTTTCTCCAAATAACATGCCTTTGCATAAGTAGAAGTATATATAAAGATATCTTTGACTGCGATTTTTTTGCACTTGGATATTTAAAAAAATTTATAAAGTGATTTTACACATAACAATTATGGAAAGTC
>CAYIDE010000096.1:0-3484 GCA_964362065.1 Candidatus Woesearchaeota archaeon
GGCTTATCTTCTTTTCTAATATTAGTTATCTAAGTCTACTTGCGTAGAGACTGATACAAAATCCTGCCGATAGTTAACTCCAAATAAGAAACCTACTGCTCTTCGCTCACAGGCGCAGTACTTTCCAGCTCACTTTTGCCTTCATCTTCCTCAACAAAACCAAGTTCTTCAGCTTCCTCAACAATTTCTTTTTCAACTTCCTGCTCTTTTGCAAGTAGTTCTTCATCACTGATTTTCTCCTCTTTAACGCTCTGTAGTTTTTCCTTTCTTTTTCTTGGAATAGGTCTGTGAATGGATATAGGCAGCACATCTTCCTGAAATTCTCGCTCTGCAATGCTAAGAGCGTCATAATGTATTTTTTTCAATTCCTCATCAGAAATTTTAAGTAGGAGAGGGGCATCCATGGCTATTTGCAGAGCTCTTGCTCCAATAATTCGTGCAATTTCATACTTTGTGAACTTTTCTTGTTGCTCCATGGTAAATTATCTTATAAATGCATCACAAAAACTTTTTAAGTTTTTTGTTCAAATCTTCATATTGCTCTGGCAATAAAGCCACCATCTTCTCAATTTCTTCTTGTGAAAAGGGTGTTGAGCCAGATTTTTGGCAGGAGTTTATCATATAATTTTTATTCCATAGGGAAATACCAAAGGTAATTCTAACTTCGCACGCTTCTGCTTCCTCTCGAGTTGGATCCATTAATAAAGAATTACCAAGCTTGAAGAAAGTAAATGATAGAGGTAAAGTTTCTTTGGAGAGAGGCAACTTTTTAGCAGTTTTTTCATCATAATCAATTTTTCCTTCTTTATCCAGTTGAGGAAAGTGCGCATTTTTTAAAGCAATTACCGCGGCCATTGTAGCTGCGTCTATCAAGTTTCCGTCATCGTTGATAGGATATATGTCTATTATTACTGTCCAAACTTGCTCGCCTTTGGTAATAACTAATTTTTCAAACTCAAGCATACCTGACTCTCTAATAGCCCTATCCACTAGACGCGAAAGTTCAATACCATAAAAATTAGGCGGGCCCATTTCAAATCTAGGTGAAGCAAGAGGAAGCAATTCTGCCGATACCATTAGATTTCCTTTATCAGGAGAATCAGGATATGGCTCACCAACTTGTAATTTTACTCCTGCGATGACATCAGTTTTTCCAAGTAAAACACGAGCAGAGCCTTCTGCCTTATTTGATATATCAAGTTCTACTTCAAGAGGCCTATACTCTAAAAGACCTCGCCCGTCAAATCTCTCTCCTGCTTCAAACATGCGTCGGAAAGTTTCGATTGTTAAACGTGATGCTTCCATTGAGCTCATGCTAAAATTACCTCCTGCAAAGCTTTTTTCTGAACTTCATAAATTTTATCGCATGCCTCACTAGCTATCTCAAGTACTTTAGCTAATAATTCAGGTTGGATTTTTCCGTCAAGTTGAATAAGTGTGAATTCGTCGCTGTTTGCAATTTTCGCAATAGGAATATCTGTAGCACCCTCTCCATCTGAAAAGTCTTCTTCATCCTTATCAAGATCAACTATGATTTCTTTATCCTGCTTGCCAAGAGCAACAGAGCATACTAAGTGCTTCATGGGAATACCTGCATGTGCAAGCGCTAAAGATGCAGCATTAATACATGCAGTCCTTGTTCCTGCATCAGCTTGAAGAATATAAACTTGAACATCTATTACTGTATTAGGAAAATCTTTCAAATCCAATACAGGAACCAAAGCCCATTCAATCATCTTTGACAATTCATTTGATCTGCGTGATGGTCCAGGTTTTTTTCTGTCAGAAACTGAAAAGCTAAGCATATCATACTGAACCCTTAATATTCCAGATGAAGGATCCTGCATATGCTGAGGATGAAGCTGTCTTGGGCCATAAACAGCAGCAATAGCTACTGTTTTCCCAAAAGAAAACATTGCAGAACCATCAGCATTAGGAATAACACCGACTTTTGCACTCATTGCTCTCATTTCATTAAGTTTCCTTCCGGATGGTCTTTTGAATGTCATGGTCTCCCCGCAGCATTAATATATTGAGATATTTCAGACATTCGAGCAAAAGTATCAACATAAAAAATAACATATTGCCTAAAACTTTCACCATGGTGAAAGTTAATTCTATTTTGAGGTTGTTTTCTCATCCAAATTTCTTTGATAGTCTCCTCCCTAAGTACTTCAGTTGGAATTTTCCTTCTTAAGTTTTCCGATAAATATTCTAGTTCTTCATGATCTAAGCCATAAAAATTATTAATAAGATTAATTTCTTGCATAAAATTTCTTCTTTTAAATGAGGCCATAGTACTAAACTCCCCCAACCTCTGCTAATTCATTTATTTCTCTATATCTCGAAAGAATATCAGCATAAATTCTCGCATGTGGATGCATCTCTCTTGAGCAAGAATCTTCTCTCCAACTATATCCTTTTTCCAAAGCAGCAATAGCAATTCTCTGCCCTAATAAATATGCACCATCTCTAAGATTTATTAAGCTTTGACTAATAATTCCAAGTTCTGTTAAATTCATTTCTCTAACTGTTTTTTCATGGTCAAACCTTTCTTTGAGAATTCTATTTTCTTCTTCAAGATTATTTTCTAAAGAAGGAAGTTCAGGCATGCCTCCACAACCAAGTGCTCTTATCATCTTAATTTTCCTGAAACCAGGCCTCCATTTTTTCAGTCAATCCATCAACATTTACTTTTTCTGTAACAAACTCAACTGCCCTGCGCGCTCTAATCTGGGAATCCAGCTCTTTTCCTGAAATCCAAACCCAACCATTTTGCCCTACAGTTATATTGCATCCTGTTTTATCTTTTATCAGCATGATCATACTGCCCTCTCTTCCGATAACTCTAGGTACTCTGTTAGGACTAACTCTAAAGATGAATCCTCCCTCAAGTTTTCCCAATCCCTTTCCCTTAAGTGTCAAATCTATTCCTCTGGTATTGACTGACCATATCTTTGCGGCAACAACATCTCCAATAGCAAGAAATTGATCCATATCATTCTTATTAATAAATCTAGGAGATTCATCAATAGGCAGGAATCCAGAAGATGCAGAGTCAATATCAATTATCCAGCCATTAAAAGTTATGTTTGTTACCCTTCCTATTATAACATTTCCTCTTCTTGGAATAAATGCTCCTGTAATTGCAATAACTTTTACAACTCTTCCTGCTTCTTCAGCAAGTCCAAACCTGCTCGCAAGAACATGTTCGCCCTCTCTTCTGGCTCCCTCACTGGGCAAATAATCCTCTCCTGTTACAATAATTTCTCCAGGCACAACTACTCTGCGTTTTTTTACCTCTGAGTCTGTGTAAGAATCATTCATTTCGGCTTCGTGTGCCTCGTTCGTCTGTCTTCTCATATAATAGTGATAGCGAAAAAACAGGAGATAATCGTAATATTCTCTCTGTTTATTTCTTGTATTTACTCCATTTAGAATTTTTAGAGGTTTTTAAACCTTTCTGCGAGGGGGGCTACATCCT
>CAYIDE010000097.1:0-3457 GCA_964362065.1 Candidatus Woesearchaeota archaeon
GGCATGTAGATTTCGGGGGTAATGTAACGAGAGCGATGAGAGCAATTGATGGCACATTCGTGCTGGTCTGTGCTGTTGAAGGAATTATGCCTCAAACTGAAACTGTTCTTAAACAGGCATTGCGAGAGAGAGTAAAGCCAGTTTTATTTATAAATAAAGTTGATCGCCTTATCAAAGAACTGAAACTAACGCCTGAACAGATGCAGGAAAGACTTATGAAACTAATTCAGAATTTTAATAATCTTATTATGCAGATAGCTGAACCTGAATACAAAGAAAAGTGGAAGGTTAATGTGCAAAATGGCAGTGTAGCATTTGGCTCTGCTCGTGAAAATTGGGCGCTCTCTATACCATTCATGGCAAAAAGAGGAGTAAGTTTTAAAGATATTTACAAAATTTATGAATTAGAAGGAGAAGCCAGAAAAAAATGGGTGTGGGAAAAAGCACCTTTACATGAAGTGGTTTTAGACATGGCAGTTAAACACCTTCCGAATCCTGTAGAAGCGCAAAAATACAGAATTCCTAAAATATGGAAAGGTGATATTGAAAGTATATTTGGGCAGGATTTACTGCACTGTAATAAAGACGGGGAAGTTGCTTTTGTTATTACTAATATTGTCATAGAGCCTAAGTCAGGCAAAGAAATAGCTGCGGGAAGATTATATTCTGGAACAATAGTCAATGGAATGGAAGTATATGCCAACAACGCCAAGAAAAAATATAGAATTCAGCAAGTATTGATTTATAATGGCATTAAACCAGAACAAATGGAAAGAATACCTGCAGGCAATGTACTTGCTATTACAGGATTGAATGTTGATGTCGGTGATACTATAACCATTGCTCCTCAAACCCCGTTTGAAGAAATTAAACATATTTTCCAGCCAGTCATTACTAAATCCATTGAAGTTGTAAAATCAGCAGACTTGCCTAAACTTATTGAAGTCTTGCGCAGGGTTTCCAAAGAAGATCCCAGCATTAAAATAGAAATAAATGAAGAAACAGGTGAGAATTTAATGTCAGGAATGGGTGAACTGCATTTAGAGATAATTGAGGGGCGAATTAAGACTGAAAAAGGACTTGAAGTAAAAATGGGTGCGCCAATTGTTGTTTATAGAGAAAGCATTGCGAAAGCGAGCCCTGAAATTGAAGTCCGTACACCAAATGGTCATAATATTATCTTTGTCAGCATGGAGCCATTAGAAGATTCTGTTTATGATGCTATTGAAAGAGGTGAACTGCCTGAAATGCGATTAAGGAAAAAGCCAGAAGATGTTTGGAAAAAATTATCTGATCTCGGCATATCAAATGAAGAAGCAAGACAATATAGAGAGATTTACAAAGGCAATGTATTTGAAGACAGGACAAGAGGTATTGTCCTTTTGGGAGAAGTTATTGAATCAATTATAGATGGATGGAAATTAGTTGTTGATGGCGGGCCTCTGGCAAAAGAACCATTAATGAAAACTAAATTTATCCTTCATGATATCAGAATTCACGTTGATCCTGTTCATAGAGGTCCCGCACAGATGTATCCTGCAGCGAGATTAGGTACACATGAATGTATAAAAAAAGGCGGAGCAGTCATCTTAGAGCCTATTCAGACTCACTTGCTTGAGGCACCCGTTGATTTTATGGGAGCAGTAACTCAATTAGTCGGAAGCAAGAGAGGTATTTTGATTGATGTGAAGCAGGAAGGCAATGATGTCTTTATCAAGGCGCGCATACCTGTAGCAGAAATGATTGGCTGGAGCAATGATCTGCGCAGCTCTACTGAAGGAAGAGGCATAAGCAGTTTAATGGACCAAAATTTCCAGAAACTGCCATTGGAATTACAGGCACAAGTTATTCGCAAGATTAGAGACAGAAAGGGCCTGGCAGAGAATCAATAATCACAAGTAACCATTTCTTAAAAACTTTGCATGCTCTTCTCTTATAGAAAGCTTGATATTTTCTACTTTCTCTAGGCCATTGTCAGAATGCGAAAAAGGAACAATTTGTTCTACCATGTCTTCGGTTATTACACAGCAAAATGGCTTTTCAGATATTCTATAAGGAGTTGTTTGTCTTAGCTTATTTATTAGTCTAATTGTATCGCTTATTTGATATCTATTCTTCAAGAAACTTGTTCCTGCAACTATAAAGGGAGTATTGATTAATTTAATAAATGTGTTTTTTTTAATTTTTTCAAGAAGAATTTCAATTTGATTATTATCTGAATTAAAAGAAATTACTTTTTTAAGAGTAGATGGTGTAAGAAAAATTGCATATGAAACGTATTGAGAGCAATGGGACTTCAAATTTATCGAGTGTATTTCTCTCTTTTCTGCTTTGCAATTTATGGCTCTTTGAGGTATTATTCCTTTTATTCTGCCTAAATCCGGAGATGTTATAGGCAAAACTCCTTCTGAAAACCAAAAATTACCTTCTGGAGGCCTTGTGCTAGAATCTCCAGCACTAACTACAGATGATAAAACTCTACTTGATAAATCATTATAAGGAATAATTTTTCTTTTTTCTTTTTTCATTTCATCATCAGATAAAACGTCTTCTTCTTCTATAGGCCCATTTACTTTATTTATTATTGCTCTTTGAACTAAATTTTCAAGCGTGCGAATATTTCCTCTCCAATCTTGAAAATTTTTCAATTTTTGCAAAGCTGATTCAGAAATTCCTGTAATATTTGTATTTGTTCCATTTGCTCTAAATTTTTTCTGGTATTTGGCAATCAAATGGTATGTTAAAGGAATAATGTCTTCTGTTCGTTCTTTTAAATTTGGCAAATATAATGGGTATGAATTTAATCTTTGAAATAAATCTTCTCTGAATTTACCTTCTTTCATTCTTTTTTCTAAATCATTATTTGTTGCTGCAACTATGCGAACATCCACATAAATAGAATTATTTGCTCCGACTCTCCTGATTTCACCGTCTTGCATCATTCTTAATATCTTAGCCTGCAAACCCATGCCCATCTCGCCAATTTCATCTAAAAATAATGTGCCTTGGTTTGCTTCTTCAGTCAATCCTTTTCTGTCTGAAACAGCACCGGTGAATGAACCCCTAACATGACCAAATAATTCTGATTCTAACAGGCCTTCAGGTATGCCAGCACAATTTACAGGAACAAATTTATTTGTGCCCCTGTTTCCATTATAATGCAATGCTTTGGCAACTAATTCCTTGCCTGTGCCACTTTCACCTAAAATAAGCACAGGAGTGGGAAAATGCGCAAGTTTGTTTATAATTTGGAAAAGATAATTCATAGATTCTCCTCCTCCAATAATGCTATTATTTTGAGAATCTGATAGGGGGGACTGGATATTGTATCTGAGGTCTTTGTAATTTGGAATATTCATTATTTTACCGCAGGATTATGCCTTATATAGTTTTCTATTCAAGGTCCTCTGTAGAAAGTAAAACTACATAATTAAGATTAATCACCTTTTCAGTATTG
>CAYIDE010000098.1:0-3453 GCA_964362065.1 Candidatus Woesearchaeota archaeon
GTTGATGCTGCTGATATACAATTAATTATTAATAAAGCTCTTGGGTTAAATAGTTTTAGTGACCCAAATGATGTGACCTGCGCAGATCTTAATGGGGATTCTTTAATTAATGCTGTTGATGTTCAGAAAGTTATTAATGCTGCTTTAGGTAAATTACCAAGTTGCGTTGATTATGCTGATTTTTGTTATTTTCACAACATTCCTGGAAGAAGAATTGAATCTGTTCGGAATTGGGTTAGTTTTTCAGATGGTAGTTTTTTAATTGGTTCTTTAATACCAACTTATAATCTTCTTTATACTTCTATTCATGAAGGAAGAAATGCTGCAGCAGTATTAATTTCTTACGATCCTGAAGATTTTGATCCTAATAGCCAATATATAACTGCTCAAACATATTTAGATCGAAATATAGAGCTTTATCCTGAAGATTTTGAATCTGGAGAAGGAGTAACCATCACTTCAGAGGTTAGGAATATATTGGGCAAAGATGTTATTATCACTAAACAAGTATCATCCGGACAAAATGAGGAAGGAGAAGATGTTATTATAACTGTAATGAACGCGATGTGGGCAATTCAAAGAAGTTCTTTAAGACCAAAACAATCTTCTTATGTTATTGTTGCTAACATTATAGAAGAAAAAGGAATTTCAGAAGCGAGTGTGACTCCTGATCAATTATTAGAACTAGAATTAAATTCTAATAATGGCTTAATTCCAAAATATTTGGAGAAATTTCCCCCTATTTGGTAGGTGTCTACTTGTCCTTCTGGCCAGACTAGATGCAGTGATAATATGTGCAGAGTTAGCTGTGATACTGGAGGTGTTAGTTGTACTGGTGGAAGTGCTGGAGCTGGTGGAGGAATTTGTTTTGCGATTAACGGAGCATCTGGTAATGATAGAGATAGATGTATTGCTGGAAATTGTGCTCCAGGTACTGCTTGTATGGGGGAGTTATAAATTTAGATCCGTGTACAAATGATTTTAGTTCTTCTAATTCTTATAACGCCTGTTATTCTGGATCAAATCCACGAACTAGCAGCTGGATATTCTGTCCGAATGGCTGCAGCAATGGAAAGTGTATTTAATTGTTTAAAGTTTTAAGATAAACTTAAATATTCTTTTTTTCTTTATTTATTAATTATTAATATTAAGATGAAATATTCTGAATTATGCAGAGTCTATGAAGAGTTAGGAAGTACGAGTAAACGACTTGAGAAAACTGCAATATTATCTGAATTTTTGAAAAAAGTTCATGATAAGGATAAAGATGTTCTTTATCTGCTTCTTGGAAGCTTGTATCCTGCTTATGATGCAAGAGAAATTGGAATAAGCACGCAGACGATTATTAAGGCTCTTTCTAAGGCATTGGGAATTAGTGATGAGAAAATAATCAGCGAATGGAAGAAAATCGGAGATCTTGGCAAGGTTGCAGAATCATTAATGGCTGGAAAAAAACAATCAAGCCTGTTTAGCAGTGAATTAACAACAGAGAAAGTTATAAAAGAATTAATAAAATTGACAGAATTTGAAGGCAAAGGCACTGTTGGAAAGAAAATTGATTTAATTGCAGGATTGTTGTCTGATTCAAATCCAATTGAAGCTAAATATCTTATAAGAATACTTTTATCTGATTTAAGAATTGGAATTCAGGACAGCACTATCAGAGAAGCAATTGCAGATGCTTTTTTTCCAGATAATAAAAAATCAGCATCTGAAAAAATCCAGCATGCTTATGACATGAATTCTGATATTGCTTTAATTTTTGAATATGCAAAAAAAGGATTAAAAGAATTGGAAAAAATTTCCTTGAAAGCAGGCTCTCCTGTTAAAGCAATGCTTTCTCAAAAAGTTGAAACTATTGAAGAAGGTTTTGAAGAAGTTGGAAAGCCGGCTGTTTTTGAGTACAAGTATGATGGATTTAGGTTGATGATTAATAAAGATGAAAAGGGAAATGTCAGCCTTTTCACGAGGAGATTGGAAAATGTTACAAAACAATTTCCAGATGTTGTTTCTTTTGTTAAAGAATATATTAATGCAAAATCTTTTATGATTGATTCAGAAGCTGTTGGTTACGATCCCAAGACTAAAAAATACCTTCCCTTTCAATCAATAAGCCAGAGAATAAAAAGAAAATATGATATAGAAAAAATGGCAAAGGATTTTCCTATAGAAGTTAATGTTTTTGATCTTCTTATGCTAAATGGAGAGAGTTATATTAGCAAGCCGTTTATGGAAAGAACAAAGGCTTTAAGGAAAGTTATCAAAAATCGAGAATATAAATTAGTCTGCGCAAAGCAGTTAATTACCAGCAGTGAAAAAGAAGCAAAATTATTTTTTGAGAAAGCATTGAGGGATAATCAAGAAGGATTGATGATTAAGAATTTAAATGCAATTTACAAACCCGGATCAAGAGTAGGTTATATGTTAAAGCTAAAACCGGAACACAGAGACCTTGATCTTGTGATTATTGGTGCAGAATATGGAACTGGAAAAAGAGCTGGATGGATGAGCAGTTTTATTTTAGCTTGTAAAACTGCTGATAATAAATTTGTTGAAGTTGGCAGGGTAGGTACTGGGATTAAAGAAAAATTAGATATTGGAGTTTCTTTCTTAGAATTAACTAAATTATTAAAGCCGTTAATTATTGAATCAAGCGGAAGGGATGTTAAAGTCAAGCCAAAGATTGTTGTTTCTGTAATATACCAAGAAATTCAAAAATCTCCGACGTATTCTTCAGGATATGCTTTAAGATTTCCGAGAGTTACTGTTTTAAGGCCTGACAAGCCTTTAAATGAAGTTGCAAGCCTGCATGACATTGAAAGGGAATATGGGGGGCAGAAATGAGATTGACAATTGTTAATGTTAATTAAAGAAATTTTGAAAAAGGAAAGATATTTAAAACTGATTTTCTTTATTGATTTAACACTTTAAATAAAGTAATTGATTGAAAGGAGGTTAAATAGAAAGAAATTATGGATAGAAAAATATTTTTATTAGTTTCTTTAGCCTTTATTATAGTTCTTGCAACTAGTGTTTTTGCATTTTCTTTTCCATGGTCAACTACTGGAAAAGTTGTAGCACTATCTAGTGGCGGAGGATATGATGATAGTGATGGTGGTAATTATCCTAATGCTGCAGGAGTTGTTGTTTCATCAAGAGGAAGCTGGACAGATACATGCAATGTAGAGAAAACACAACTTACAGAACAATTTATTCGTAGAGTTGGTTTTGCTAGATACACTAGACAAACTGAAAGTAAAACTTGTACATGCGAAGTAGTGCCTATTATAGATTATAAAGGATCAAAGTATTATGATGTTGGAAAATGCGTTGAAGCACAGGCACCTACGCCAACTCAACAAGCATTTAGTTGCACTAAAAGTGGAAGTATTGTAAGAGCTGTAAATTCTCAGGGAACAGAAACAACAAGAACCGATTCTTGTATAGGTGGCC
>CAYIDE010000099.1:0-3423 GCA_964362065.1 Candidatus Woesearchaeota archaeon
TGGCGTTTGCTTTATCAATGTATTCTTTAATTTTTTCCTTGTCTAGTTTATCTAGCGAATAATCTATTCTAATTTTTTCAGGGGTTATTTGGTTTCCTGTCACAAGAGCAGAGGCTTCTTTTTGGAATACTGCACTCAAAATATGCGCGGCAGTATGGCTACGCATAAGCTTATATCTTCTTTCCCAATTGAGAATGCAATGCACACTATCTCCAGCTTGTAATCCTTCCTTGTCCAATTCATGTACAACTTTTCCAGAATCTTTTTTTACTTTAATAACTTTAAATTCTTCATTTCCCTTTAGGATGAGGCCTTCATCGCTAGCTTGCCCTCCTGACTCAGGGTAGAATATTGTATGCTCTAGAGTGATATATTTTCCATTTGATTCGGTTACTTTGGTGTCTAATTCTTTTTTATAGCTGTCTTTAAGATAAAGCATTTTATTTGAGCCAGACCTCTTTTTCTCTGAGTTGTTTAAGGTTATTTGAATACATATCACGAAGGTCTTTTATGGCATAAGCATCCATTATTATGCGGTCAAAGCCCTGACCCCATGCGAGAACAGGCAGGGCATGCCCAAGAAGGGGTACAGTAACTTCTGGACGGAAGATGCCTGCTCCTCCTAACTCTATCCAGAGCTTTTTTTGCGGGTGAAAGACCTCAATTTCTACACTTGGTTCAGTGTATGCAAAGAAACTTGGTCTGAAACGGATTTTTTCAAATCCCATTTTTTTATAGAATATTTCCAAATACCAGAGTAAATGGCGGAAGTTAGAGTCTTTGCTAACAACGATGCCTTCTGATTGGTAGAACTCAAAGCCATGATTCCAATCCAGGGTTTCATTTCTGAATACTTTTCCTATAGAAAAATATTTTGCAGGAATTTTTTGCGGGCTTAGTGCGAGAGTGCGGGCTGATAGAGAGGTTGTATGCGTTCTGAGCACTATTTTTTTCGCTTCACCTTCTTTCCATGAATATCTCCAGCCTTTGCTTCCAGCGATGCCGGATTCATGAGTTTTTTTTACTTTGTCTAAGAGATTTTTATCAGGAAGTTTTCCCATAGCTTCTTGCAAGAAAAAAGTATCCTGCTGCTCTCGCGCTTGGTGATCTTGAGGAGTAAAGAGAACATCAAAAACCCAGAATGATGTGTCTACTAAAGGGCCAGACATCTCTTGAAAACCAAGGTCAAGCCAGATTCGTCTTGCATATGCAACTGCTTGTTCAACAAAATGCCTTTTTCCGCCATAAACTTTAGGCACTTGGGCAGTAAGGTTATAAGCCCTGAATTTTTTGCCTTTAGACCAGTTTTGAATAAGTTCAGGCGTGATTTCTTCCAACGTATTATCAGGCAATTCTTTTCCGGCTAATTCTTTGCCTAATTGCGTTAGAGTAAAAAAGAGGATTTTTTTTGTTATTACTTCAACAATATTTTTTCTTTTTTTCAGACTCTCAAAGGCAAGTTTTTGTTCTGGTGTGAGTATTTCTTGTTCTAAAGGCAGAGCATGAAGGAATTGCTCTTCTGATGTTTTTTTCATGAGCTCCTCTTTTGAAGCAGAAATTGCGAGTTTCCCATTGTTAAGAGAGATGAGAGATTTATTTTTGAGCACGCCGAGGGAGGCTTTAAATTCATTTTCAGAAAGTTTAGATAGTTTTTTTGCTTCATCCAAGGAGATGTGGTTTTCTTTCTCTAAAATGATAAGAAGGGCTCTTTCCGGAAGGTTGTGTTTTTTATAATAGATTCCATTTGTTCCTAAGTCAATGAGGGTTTTGCTGTCAAAGGATAGCTTAATAATATTTTTATTTTCTAAGAATCTTAGCGCTCTATGCAAGGAGACTTCATCTAATTGGGTTTTTTTAATTATCTTATCTATTTTTTCATTCAAAAATGGGATTATTTTTCTTTCTAAAGGGGAGAGAGATTCTATAATCTCCTGAAGTTTTTGCTCTTTTTCATGCATGGCTTTTTTAAGATTAAAGAGATTAAAAAGGTTGGGGTTTTGTACTTTATCTGAGATTCAAATCAGTTATTCAAATGCTTCTTTTGCCTGCTGGGTGCTTGCACCTAACGAGATAAGGAAGGAGAAGGCTTGCTGTTTAGTTGGGGCATTAAGGATTTTTATGGCAGTTTTGGTTTTTCTGCATATCTTGATGTTTTGCCGGATTTTTGCAAGCTTTTCTGCTTTTTCTTTTTTTTCCAATTGTGAGATTTCTTGGAGGTCAATGCCTAGTGCAATATGGTTTTTTGCTGCTATTTTGGCAAGCACATTATTCAAGCCAGAGTCTATCTGCCGCAGCGAGTCTTTGCGGTCACCTCTTTCAATACTTAATAAAATATTAAATTTTCCATATTCTAGAATTTTACGATTGAAAATATTGTTTTGTGCTTTTACTATTATGGTTTTTTCTGTTGAGTTCTTGATTAATTTCTTGGCTTGTTCAATGTTTGGAGTATTTATCATGCTGATGAGAGATTTATTTTTTGAGTAGTTTCTTTTACAGAAGGGAGTTTTATGTATTTATAGTGTGCAGAGCTTGTTGGATTATTACAGACAGGGCAGAGCTCTTTAAGTGTGTACAAAGGCGCAGGATGGCTAAGGCATTTGCGGAGTTTCATGATATTACTGTTCCTATGAATTTTTTTTTATGCAGGATTTTATCTAAATTTGACATTGATTTACCTATTATATAGGTTTCTACCTTATGATTTTTTATTATGACAGATGCTTGCTGGTCAAGTACGTAATGCTGGCCCGCATGGAATTTTATTTTTAGAGTTAGGGATTCAAATTCCTTCCATGAAATTCTAGGTATAAATTTTGCATTTTTATTTGTGAGCGGGTTTGATGTATAAAGACCTTTAACATTCGTCATGTTTATAAATTCAGACTTGAAAAAAGATGCAAGTTTTGCTGAAGTGCTGTCTGATGTTGAATGCGCTGTATAACGCAGAGCTCCGCAGATAACAACGGAATTTTTTTGCAGGAAGTTTTTTACCTGGTGCATGTTGAGTGGGAGAGTTTCATTAGCTTCAGGGCCAAAGAATTGCATAAGGAAGAGGGCATTCATTCTTGTTGCTCTGATACCAACGAGAGAGAGTTCCTTTTGAGAGTGATGTTCTGCTTTCAGGGCAGAAATATATTTGCGGGCAACAGAGCCACCTCCGCACACTATGATAAATTTGCAATGAGCATAGTGCTTGCGAAGAGTTTTTTTAAATTTATCCAAGAAAGCATAATCAATGGAGTCTGGAATAATTAAAGAACCGCCAAGGCTAATAACCCATACTTTTTTCATTCCTTGGTTTATGCAGGGGTTTATTTAAATTCTTCCTTGTGTTCTTTAATTTTTCTTGTATAAATAATCGAAAAATAGGTAGTGGGACAAATTAGCCAAATAAGAATATCAAATTATGCCAAATAGTTC
>CAYIDE010000100.1:0-3373 GCA_964362065.1 Candidatus Woesearchaeota archaeon
TAAGTTGTATTTGTTGTTTCATTTTATCTCCGCGCGAAGCGCGTTGTCGCGCTCCGGCTTTGCGTGAGATTACTTCTGTTCCTTATAAAAATTAAAGACATTAATGATGTTATCTATATTTCCTAGATATAATATTACTTTCTGCTTTACTTTTCCTCTCTTATCTAATTTACCTTCTACAATATAATAATATATTTTTCCTTTAATTTTCTTATTTCTTATGTATGCCATATTCATTATTTTATTTAGGCACAATCTATATATAAATATTTGTGTTCTGTAGTATAGAAATTAATATATAGTTATTAGGCACAATATAGGTATGGAAAAGAGGCTACCAAACGAAGATTTCAGAAGACTTGTAAAATCCACAAGAGATACTGATTTTAAAAAGGAAATATACCAGAATCAAGAACAAAGAAAAATTGATTGGCCTGCCTACAATATTTCTCAAATAAAACAAGTAAAGGAAACTTTAAACTTTATTAGGGAATCTGTCAATCACTCTTACTGCCCGAGGGTTAGAAAGAATGCGACAAATCCAAAGTATCTTGCTAAAGCAATCCTAATTTCTGAATTTATTCAAAGTCCTGAAAGAGAATCAGAAGGATGGACAGAAATTCTTGGACCTTATATTGGAGTTTATGAAAAGATAGATGATTGGGTTTTAGGAGATGCTTATTCTCGTCCAGAAGTGGTAAGAATTTTGTATGAAATATTTCTTGCGACAAGAGATTCAGACGGAAAATTAAATGGAGATGGATCTGGAATAGAAAGAACAAGAAAACAAAATTATGAATCAACAAAAAATAAAAAAGAAGGAACTTACATGACTTCAATAGTTGATTCAAGAGAGATTGTACAAGCATTTGACATCACGGGAAGAGGAGAATCCGAAGTCATGAAAGAACTGATAAGGGAAGTTTCTGGCGACAGTATTAGATTAGATTCAGGATTTAATGATAGAGAACTTGTAAAACTCATTGAAGAATTATTTATGACTCCTTATGTTTATCCAAAATCAATAAATAAACTAAATGGGCATGATTCTTGGAAATTTATGTATCTAGAATTCTTTTTGGATATTTATTTATGGTTAAAAGAATATCATCAGAGATCGCATTCAGAAAGCTTTCATTCTGCTTTTAAGAGAGTGTATGGAGAGATTAGAAAAGTAAACTATACAGCAAGATTCGCGCAGATAACCGCACGAATAATCTTACACAATTTTAGAAGATTGTCTTACTTTAGTAGATGTAGCTAAATCTCACGCAAAGCCGATCTTGACGAAACATATTTAAATAGTTCTTTGCTAGAGAGTGCATGCCGGTGGATATTGGGACAATAATTTTACAATGGCAAAATGCAGGGGTGTATGATTTTCTATTGCCCTTTCTTTTAGTATTTGCAATAGTTTTTGGGATTTTGTCCGCAACAAATATTATTGGAGGACAGAGAGGTTTGCATGTAATTATTGCACTTGTTATAGGTTTTATGGCTGTAGGTTATAATTATAGTACAGAGCTTAGCTTTTCACAGTTTTTGCAGATTTTGTTTCCTAAGCTTGCTATTGGGCTTGCAGTGTTGCTGGCATTGCTTATTCTTGTAGGATTGTTTATACCAGACGATGAAAGAAAATATTGGGGGTGGGGTTTAGGAGCTTTAGGAGTAATTGTTGCTATTATTATTATTGCGCAGAGCTTTGAGAGATTTGGATGGTATAATTCTGGATTTTATGGGGATTATGTGGGATGGATTATTGGAGCTGTGCTTTTATTAGGAATTATTATTGCTGTGGCAGCGAGTGGAGGAAACAGGGAGGGCCATGGAGGCCAGACTGGTAAAGGCAGTGGAAAGGGGAAAGCAGAATATACTCTCTGGAGAAAAGAATAAATTATACTAACAAAGTAAAATGGCACAAATTGATGTTTCTGGGATTGAGGCGTTTTTACCCATTATTAGTTTCTTTTTGGTTTTTATGATAGTGTACGCGCTTCTTGTTAAGACAAAGATATTTGAGCATTGGTTTTTGCAGACCTTTATTCCATTTTTGATTGCAACTGTATTTGTTGCGGCTGTCGGGCCGAGAGATTATATTTTAAGTATAGTAACTTGGTTTGCTATTTTGGTTGTACTATTGTTTTTTGTTTTGCTGTTTACTGGATTTTTGGGAGAGGGATCCAAGAGCATGCATAGAGGCATTGTCTGGGTGTTTATTATTTTGCTTGCTATTGCATTTATCATATCTGCGATTTTTGTGTTTCAGCCCTATTATAGAAATAACAACATGCTTATTTTTTTGAAGGATTGGGTATATGATTCAAAAGTAGCAGGAGCATTAATACTTTTAGGTGTGAGCGCAATTGCCAGCTGGATTTTAATTAAGGGTGGAGGAAAAAAGGACTGGAAGAAATAGGAATGTTATTTTCTATGATGTGACAATAGAGATTTAAAGGATTTTTGGGTTTCTTGCAGTTCTGTTTTTAAATCAGAGACATTGTTAACATATTCTCCGACTTTTTGCAGAACTGAAAGTTGCAGGCGGTCGATGATTTTTTCCATTCGCTTAAGGCGCTCATCAAGGTTTTCTACTGCTGCCTGCATGGATGTTTTAAGGCCGATAATTTGTTCAATGCGGTCTCTAAGGGGAGAAAGTTTTTCAAGGACGACTTGTTCTGCTATTTCAGTTATTGTGTCTGAGCTTACTGCTGGAGCATAGGATTCATAGTTTTGCTGATAATCTGGATAGGATGTCTCTGAAGTTTGAGCGTAAGGTCTTCCTTGCTGCAGGGGATTTTGCTGGTTTGATTGTGAATAAACATCTTCAGGCGTATAAGAACCGGGAGGTTGAGGAAATTGAGGTTCATTTCCTGATTCCATAACAGCTTCTTTTATTTTTACCTGGGCAATGTTTTCTGCTATCTCTCTAGGCGAGAATCCACTTTGCTGAAGCTCTGATATTATTTCTTGTTCAGTTTTTCCCTGTGCTTGCAAGCGCTGTATGTCTTCTAAAATAGTCATGGTAAATTTCCACGAAAGAGTTCGAATTGCCTTTGTAGGATCATAAGTTCTTCTTTACGGGCAACAGACTGCAGTTGTTCACTCATTCTTTCAATAAGTTCTTTTATTTTTGTATTTTCTTGCTGTAAGACTAGAACATTGTGTTTTAGTTCTTGCATGTCTTTAAAAATACGGTCTCTTTCTTTTACGATGCTTTCACCTATAAGAAGGATACGGTCTTTTAGCAGACGCTGACGTTCTTCCATATCCCGAAGGTGAGTGCTGACATCGAGCGAGAAGTCTTGCTGATACTGGGGAAGATCTTCCATGCTCTTTAAAGGATGACTGGGTTTTTATATTTATGGTGATTAAT
>CAYIDE010000101.1:0-3361 GCA_964362065.1 Candidatus Woesearchaeota archaeon
ATCCTCTTCCCATCTTGATACACCCACATCTTTCTCTTTGCAAGTTCTTGGAAAAAGAGTTTTTGAGGCACACAACCTTCAGGAGCGTATACTCCTTTTTCAGCAATTGAACCATTGAACAACATTTGCGAAATAATGCTAATAGTTCTTCCTGTATCAATATTACTTCCTGCTTCTTCCCATCCTTTAACAGAGTGAACAATACAATTCATCTCACTCGTATGCACCTTTCCTTCTTTAATTCCAGTAATCTGCACCCAAATATTTTCTACTTCCCTATACCCACTTGGCACAGTAATTTTTTTAAGGACCTCAAGAGTAAAATCCAATGGCTGTATTTGCATTCCTTCTGCTATTATTTTATTTTTTTCATTGAAGCCAAGCCCCATAAGCATCTGAATAACACGCATACTATGCTCTGGAAATCCTGCCAGATACTGAATATTCTGCAAACCTTTATATTTAAAGTATCTCGGGAAGGTATATACTTCAGAATGCACTATGCAATAAACTATTTGTTTTCCTATCTCTTTAAAATCAAAAACGCCTCTGCATATCATTCTATCTGACGATTTAAATTTTCCGTCCTGAAAAACAACAGGTTTCTCGGTAAATTCTTCAAAAATACTCTGCATAGAATATGGAACAACAAAAACTTTAAGGTTAGAATCCCATGCGAATCCTAAAGTAATAGTATCAACGCTATCAAACTGATTTACAGCATATGCAGCCATTACATTGGCAATGCCAGGTGTTGAACCGCAGCCAGTTATGCATAAGATTCCTGCCTTTTTGAAATCATTATCTAAAGTGAACTGCTGTTTTGTAATTTTTTGCAATCCTCCTAAATCCGTGCATGGCCTATTAGAGTGCAAGCAAGCTTTCATAATAGGCACATTATATAGCAATTCTGCACAATTCACCACAATTTTCGCTCCTGATTTTTTAATTGCATTTAAAATTGCCTTTTCATCTCTTAAGTCTAAATGTATAAAACCCGCTCTTCTGTTTTTGAGCAAGTCTCTTATGCGTTGAATATCTCTTCCTGCCAGCATTATTTTATGCCCAGATTCAAGCAAGTCACGTGCACAAATCTTGCCCTGCTGTCCTGTTCCGCCAAAGATAATAAAGTCACATGATGCCATTGTTAGTTAATTACCCGCCCATTTTTCAATATTTTTATTTTTCTTTTTCTTAGTTCCTTGAAAAATTTTTCAAAAGGAATAATATTTTCAGGAGGGTAAACTCCACTTTTTACAATAATTTTGCTCGCTAGCATTTGCGCCGCAATTGAGCACGGAATGCCAGTATCTAAAACTCCTGCAGAGGTTTTGCCATCACTTTCTGTAATAGCATCAAGCACTATCTTCCCGTTGTTGAAGATTACTCTCATAAGCTCTTTATCCCTTATCCTTGTTCCTAATCTGGGGAGAAAGTTATCCATTATATCCGAAGTGATATCGATAGTCTTGATTTTATAACTATTGAAAATAAGTTTTTCCTGCGAAGCAAATCCCAACTGGATAAGAGAAAGCATGGTTTCATTAAACTCTCTTGGAAACGTAACTCTAAACTCGCAATGCTTAATGCCTTTTTCTTTTAAAGAAGAAGGAAGAGTCGCGATTTCTGAATGCAAAGTCAAGAATCCTTCTTGTTTTCCAAACTCTCTTCCAAAATCATACTTTTTCAGTCCAGAATGTGTCTCTGTGAAAACTATTTTACCATTATGAAAAATTGCAGGTTTCATAATATATTCATCAACCAGAGTCTTAAAACTATAAGGCAATACAAAGGGCTGTTTATATCTGGTATCATCTCTGTCAGCAAAAACAATCTCAAGGTCCAGAATTTTATTTAAAAATTTAGCTCCAAAGCCAGCCAGCACATTGCTTATGCCGGGAGCAGAGCCCATTCCAAGAATTGCTGTCTTTCCAATATTTTTAAAAGCTCTGTCAAAGAGCAATTGCTTTTTTGTATTATGAAACATTCCTCCCAAATCAACATAATTGGTTTTTACCTGCAAGCACGCATGCATTATTTCTAAATTAAAGTAATACTGCAGGCAATTAGCACAAGCATCGCTTTTTCTTAACAAAGCTGAAAGATTTTCTTTTTTAGAAATATCAATTTCTATTCCTTTAACTCTCTTAGAACGAAAAGATGAAGCAAATAATTTTGCTTTTCTTCTATTCCTGCCCGCAACAATAATTTCAGCATTTCCAGCATATCGGAATAAATCAGCAGCTACTGCTCTGCCAATAATGCCATATCCTCCAAGAACAATGAATTTCATATTTCCTTCCTTTTCTGATAAAGAAAAACTCTCCTCTTTAAATACTTCACGCCTATATGAAGAATCTTACCCTGTCAGCCCAACATATACATGCTTCAAATAAGTATATTCTTCCAAAGCATGAATGCTCAAATCCATGCCATGTCCGCTGTGCTTAACTCCCCCATGCGGCATTTCTGATACCAATGGCAGATGATCATTTATCCAAACTTCTCCAGAGCGCAAAGCATTGGCAATACGAAAAGCTTTCGGTATATGCTCTGTCCAGACACTAGAAGCAAGACCATATTCTACATCATTAGCTTTTACTATAGCATCTTCTTCAGTTGTAAATTTTGCCAGGGCAATCACCGGTCCAAAAATTTCCTGCTGGCAAATATTGCTCTGTTGCTCCATATCACGGATAATAGTAATAGGAAAGAAATATCCCCGTTTTGGAATCTCAGATTGATATATCACTCTACCATGTTTGCCAAGATTTTTGATAAATGAGCGGACTCTTTCACGTTGTTTTATAGAAATCAATGGCCCAAGATTAGTAGATGGTTTCATAGGGTCTCCAAGCACAATTTTCTTTGCTTCTTCTCTTACCATGCCAATGAACTTTTCATAAATAATATCTTGAACATAGATTCTTGTGGCTGCTGTGCAATCCTGTCCTGAGTTGACGACTGATGCTTCCACAGCATAACGTGCCGCAGTTGACAGATTAGCATCAGCAAATACAATAAAAGGAGCTTTTCCTCCTAATTCCAAATGCACTTTCTTGAGTGTTTTTGATGCAAGCCCCATTAGCTCTTTTCCTGTTTCTGTATTGCCTGTTAATGCAATGCAATCAATATCGGGATGCTCAGCGAGCATTTTTCCCACACGCTCGCCATTTCCTGTAAGCACATTAATAACACCTTTAGGAAATCCTGCTTTTTCCGCGAGTAAAGCAAGTTCCAAAGTAGTTAAAGGAGTCAAGGAAGAAGGCTTTATGATTATAGTGTTGCCCACTGCTACTGATGCCAGCTTCCAGCAAGCCATCATTAAAGGATAATTCCAGGGAGTAATAGCAGCAACAAC
>CAYIDE010000102.1:0-3352 GCA_964362065.1 Candidatus Woesearchaeota archaeon
ATTTAAACCTGCTTATTCCCTAGAATTTCTTATATAGGATGTAGCCCCAGAAAATTTTGCTATATGTAATTCTTAATTAAACTCTTTGCTTTGGCTCTTTTTTGCTGAAGCTCTTTTAAAAAACTGTTTATTTTTTTTATGGTCAATGCTTTCAATTCTCCGGATAGGAGCTTACCTGAGCGATAGTCTTTTTCTATCCGAGAAAGAGCTTTATCATCTGGTTCAAAAAGATATTTTAGATATTGGAAAGAAACATCAATATCTGGATTACCTCCGTGCTTTCTGTGCTCTGAAAGTGTGTCTTTGCCTCCTGAAAATGCAAATGAGTTTATTTTTCTTTTAACTTCTGCAGGAGAATCGGACAACGCTATATAGGAATTTGCATCTGATGAAGACATCTTTCCACGCTTTAATCCTGGTACAAAAGAATGATAGGTTGAACTTAGCTGGATGAATGAGGGGAATTTAATTCTTCTGGAAATATCGCGTGCTAAACGAAGATGAGGATCCTGGTCAATACCTGCTGGAATAAGAACAGGAATTGGCCCGTTGAAATCATTTAATTGTGGATGAAGCATGTCTGCTGCCTGCAATAGAGCTGCGAGCATTTTTCCTGGGCTAATCTCTCCATAGACTGCCCTGAATTCATTAAATGTTGCATATCGCGAAAGAAGATTTTGCAAACGATAATATGCGTTTGCCTGTGGTGCGTAAGCAGAACGATGACTCTGAAAATAAACATCACACTTTTCTGGTCTTAATCCCAGAGCAAGATAACTGGGTAAATATTCTTCTAAGGCAATTTTCCTGCTCTCTTCTAAACTCTGAGCGCGAGAGGTGTACGCTTCAATATCTGCAACAGCTATATAGAGTCGCGCACCGAGCTTTTGATAGAATATAATTTGCTGTGCAACTAAGAGATGGCCTAAATGAAACTTGCCTGTCGGCATAAGCCCTGTCATCATAACAAATGGCTTTTTGTTTTTAATAGCATCAAGAATTCTTGCTATATCTCGGTGTGCAAATATAATTTTCCTGCGAAACATTGCTTCTTTCTGAAAAGGAGCAGGAAGCTCTTTAATTAAAGAAATGCCAAATTCTTGTGTCAGCTTGGAATAATCAATTATCCCAGATACTTCCCATGGCGTAACGCTAAACTCTTTTTCCATGTTCTCTCTATGGATGAGAGATTTATAAACATGCTCATGTGGTGCAATAAGATTTATATACGAAAAGAGCTTGGTTGAGCTATTATGCAGAAGCAAAAAAGGGGTTGGAAATATGAAGGTATTATTGCGGTGTTATTCTTTTTGTTATTTCCATTGACATCTGCGGAAATTCTCCTTAGTCAGCCAAAAACAATTTACAGCCATGGTGATTTATTTGTTATTAATGTAACAATTGTACCAAGTACAACAATAAATGATTTTCTGCTTCTTTCTCTTGCATGTGAAAATAATTCAATAGAAATGTATCGCAACCCAATAACTCTCAATGCTGAAGAGAGAAAATTTATTTCTTTTAGTACGTCACTGGAAAGCTCGTTAATAGGAAATACTGAAGGAAATTGTGCATTAGAAGCAAAATATGGATACGAGCATGTTAATAGTCAGAATTTTCTTCTGAGCAACGATATTATTGTAAACTTAGAAGTTGATGGCACTGTATTTGCTCCAACAGATGGTGTTAGTATTAGCGGCAGTGCACGCAAGACAAGTGGAGAGCTGGTAGAAGGATTTGTGCGAGCTGGAATAGATACCTTAGAGGTAGAGGTTACGCATGAAGTGAAGGAAGGAAAATTTGCTTTTGTGCTTGTTATTCCTGACCATGCGCCTGCAGGAGTATACTCACTTTTTGCAGATGTGCAGGAAAAGGATAGACAGGGAGAGGTTATGAATGAAGGAAGAGCACAATTTCCATTACAAGTCAAGCAAGTAGTAAGCAGAGTAGTAATTGCTTTAAACTCGCAGAGCGTTCTTCCAGGAGAAGAGCTTTTATACAATGTTATTGCTTACGACCAGACAGATAATGAAGTAGAGCAGGAAGCAACAGTAATAATACGTGCACCAGAGGGGGATGTTCTTGAGCAGTACATAAAAACAGGCGATACACAGGGTCTTATTCTTCCGACAAATTCTTCTGTAGGAAAGTGGATATTAGAGGCGCAAGCAGGAGAAATAAGATATCAACAAACTTTTTCTGTGGGAATTTTACAAAAAGCATCTTTTTCTCTTTCAAACGGAACTTTAATTGTGAGCAATATAGGAAATGTTCCTTACCAAAAGAAATTGAAAATTAATATTGGCGGCACTACTGAAGTATTAGATTTAAACTTAGAGGTTGGCAAAAATAAAAGATTTAAACTTCTTGCTCCTGATGGAGAATACGCTGTTGAAATTCTTGAGGACGATGTGCTTAAAAAATTAGGCACTTCATTCTTGACAGGTAATGCAATTGGTGTTAAAGAAATTCAGGATGCTTTAGGAAGTATTCTTCCTATTTGGGCATGGATAGTTATTATAGTTTTATTTGTATTTCTTGTTATTATATCATATCGAAAAGTAAGAAAAAAACCATATTGGGGCAAAACGCCAAATTCTTTTAAGCAGGCAAGGTTCATCCCTGTTCAGAATGTAAGTGCTCTGGCGCATAGTGGAAGCGGGAAACGGGAAGAAGTGATTGTGCTTGCAGTGCAGGTGAAAAATACACGTGAACTAGAGAAGCATCCTGATGCGCTTACAGTAATAGGGCAAGCAATAAGACAAACACGACAAGCATATCAGGTATTTGAGTATTCGGAGGGAAAGTATAATTTTATTATCTTTCCAAATAGCAAGAATATTAATACTGCCTTGAGTGCAGTTCGTGCAGCAAAGATTCTTGAAGCTGAGCTAAGCAGTTACAATAGAAAGCATGCAGTCAAAATTTCCTTTAGTATTGGCCTGCATATCGGAGAAATGATAATTGAAATGCATCAAGGGAAAGCGAAATTTACATCTCTGGGAAATACTATTATTGCGGCTAAAATGGCGACAGAACGCACTGAAAGAGGAGTAGTTGTATCTTTGCCTATAAGAAGATTGCTTGCAGGGCAAATAAAGGGCGAGCCTCTTCCTGGAGGGCAGTATTGGCGGGTAATGAGTGTAAGTGAAAGGACTGAACATGAAGAATTTATCAATAAATTTATGGGTAGAGAAAAAAAGTCTTAAGAAATTTTTTAGAAGATCAAAAACACGATGTGGCAGGCACTCGTGTCATCAAGAACTTTTAGTTCTTGACTGCCATCAAGAATGTTTCACATTCTTGAGGTTTGGATGCCAAGAAAACCAAAGGTTTTCGGGCACAGAGAAAA
>CAYIDE010000103.1:0-3171 GCA_964362065.1 Candidatus Woesearchaeota archaeon
TTAGGCAATCCAGGAAAACTAATTTCAGCTTCTTCATCTATTTCTCCATTATTTGTTATAGTATAATGAGAATTCACCATAGCATTATCCTTTCCTAAAAGAATATCTGATCTTACAAGAGATATTTCTAAACCCCCATCATAAAACTCAAAACCCTCTGCAAGTGAAATAAATAATATTAAAGAAAGCACTATGAGTAATATTTTTACTTCGGTTTTATTTCTCAATAAAGTATTATGGACAAACATCATCAAATAGGGTTGCAGGATCCCATCCTCCTAAATTATTTAATTCCTGTCTGAAAGATTGATAAAGTGTATAAGAGGAACTATCACAGGTCTTTGTTGCATTTGGCAGACCATCTGAACCCATATAATTCAAAACCCTGTTTTTAACAAGAGGAACATTATCAGACGCAAATGTTCCAATTTTATCATTGAAAATATTTCCTGTCATGTAAAAAGGATATTCTTCTTCGTTCTCCCAAAGCAATGCAGATGAAAAAAATTCAGAAGTTACTTCTCTGGCCTGGGGTTCAATGATTCTATATTTGCTATGGTAATTAACAACATTATAAGCATGTTTTGTTTTGCTTGTCAAATCTGAAGTAGTTGCACTATAAATGCACGAGCTATGAACGCCCATAGCTCTTACCAAAGTAGTAAAAGCAATTGAATAATCTGTGCAAAATCCACAAAAATCAGCACCAGCAGCACAAGAGCATTGATCGGCCCCGGCAACAATTTCAGGAAGATTTAAATAACTGCCTTGAGGAAAACATCTCGCTCTCTGGTCAACTGGTAAATAACTCATATGATTCTGAAGGTAAAATAGCGCTGCTTCCAAATACTCTTCAACTGAATCAATATCACGCAAAGAAATTCCCTGCTGTTCAGAATATTCTTGAAGCGCATCAACTGCAAGTCTTTGAACCACTGTATTATAAATTGGAAACAATGCATTATTACTGTTCGCCTCTGGAGTGAAGCAGTCAAACATTTCTATATCAATATCTTTTATCACTCTATCAGATTGTCCATTTTTATCACTAACCTCTAATGTTACTAGATATCTCCCAGAATCAGCAAATTGATGTGATACTCCTACTCCTTCATCAATAGTTCCGTCTCCAAAATCCCAATTGGCATATAAAAGAGGAGCATCTTTTGGTATACTTTCATCTGCCAAGAAAGGCAAGTTTTGCCCTATTAATCCCCATGAAACACTTGATAGCACTGCTTGAGGAGGTCTTTTTGTGCCTCCTTGAAATCCTATATCTATATTATCAATCAAGGGTGTTTCATCAGAAGATGGAGTGCTTGCTTGAATCCTATATTGGAACCATGGCTTGCCATCATGAATTTTTCCAATTTGCTCGCCAGAATTTCTAAAATAACCTCCTAATTCTCCATTAGACCCATACCAATCCGATTCCAAGACTTTTTCCTTTGTTAATCCAGACCTGAATTGAAAGGCTAGATTATATAAATTTAGTGCAGAGCCAAGAGCATAATCTTTTCTTATATTGTAAATTGCTAATTCCCATAATAGAGGTGCGCGCTTATGAATATCTGTATCATCATATGTAAATAAATCAACACTTAAAGCAGATACATTTATCTGAGCAAAATCAATACTGGTGATTGTATTATACTCTCCAGATGGAATTTTATAATAATTGCCGATAGTTCTTTCATCTGCTCCCACTGTTCCAGAAATATATACTCTATAAACTCTGTCGCTCAATTCGCTGAAAGTAATTCCATCAACACTTCTTATTACACCAAATTGATAATTGAAAACAGTGCGCAGCCCTTTAGATGGCTTCCAAGATGCTTCATCAAATTTCCAATAAGATAAAAGATTGTTAGAAGAATAGATTGTTGATTTAGATTCATTTAGCACACTAACTTCATTTGCAGAAAGCGCCCTGTCATAAATCATAAGCTCATCTAAACTGCCTTTAAAAAAGTGCACTGGTCCGCCAAAGTAATTCATTGCCCCTATAAATACATCATTAAGGTTTGATATATCCTGCCCTGGAAAAAATCCAGTGCTATCTGCAAGAACCTCTGCTCCATCAAGATATACTGAGCTCCTTCCAGATCTTGAGATGACAAAAGCAACATGATGCCATTGCTCAATATTAGGAATCCCAATACCTATACCTTTTCCAGGAGCTACTCCGTTTCTAATATAAAAATGCAATTGGTCAACTGCAGGCGCCCATAACCCGTACCCTAAATTAGTTGCAGAAGTTATATCTGTATTAGTTAATAATTTACTGCCTACAATAAAGGGACCTTTTATCCAAAAAGCAACACTAAAATCTTTAGTGCCGATGTTCAGCTTGCCAGTTGAAGGCACAAGCACTGCATCATCAATACCATCAAACTGAATAGCATTGCCATTAACCGAATCAGTAATTGATTGAGGAGAGCCAAATGCACTGCCATGATTTCTTTCCTGCAAATCTAAGACATCACGATTTTCAATAATTTCAGGCTCCCATATAATCTGTGCTGGATGGGCAACGCACGGCTGATTTCCTGCAATACTTGATAATTCCCCAGCCCATTTTCCATCAGAAATACAATTCTTATTGTAGGCAACAAATGGATAACCAGCTTGAGGATAGCTTCCTGATGAATTTGCAGCTGAATTATACGGAGAATTTCCGAAATACCTATAGCCTAAATCATTCGCATAGGCATTATCGAAAAATATTTTTGTAGCGCTGGGTGCCCAATTATTTAAGATAGAAAATTCAGTTAATTTTTTGCTGCTCAAATCCCAAGAAATATTTGAAAAAGCTGTCAGAGCAGAAGAAGTATTTGTAAATACAACTGGCGATTCATATATCCCATCAGAAAAATAATAACTCCCGCCTGTTGAATCAGAATTTTGTTGCAATTCAAGATTAACATCTGTATTATATATTTCAACTTCATAAAGATAAGCTCCCTGCTGCCAATGAATAGGCCTGATGCGCAGCTTAGAGCTGGTTATTGCAGGAAAATTAATTGTCGTACTTGTAGTAGCATATGTCTTTCCGCCATAATCTGTCTCAAAACCAATCCACTTCCCGCTGTTTTTTTCATAATATACTTTAAAATATCCGCTGTAACTATACTGATATGCAAAACTCCAATAACTAACAACATAATCCTT
>CAYIDE010000104.1:0-3096 GCA_964362065.1 Candidatus Woesearchaeota archaeon
AACTTATATTTAAACCTGCTTATTCCCTAGAATTTCTTATATAGGATGTAGCCTTATTTTTATCAACGGAAGTTATCTTATATCAGTTTTAAACCAAATTTTCGCAAGCGTTCAAAATGTTTTTTGTTATTTGTTAAAAGTTCAAGATTATTTTCTATGCAAATACTCGCAATCATAATATCTCTAAATTCTATTAGTTGACCTTCTTCGCGCAGTTTATCCATTATTTCTGCAGTTTTTATCCCTATTTCTTTAGATATATTTATTACTTTAATTTTTTCTATAAATTCTTTTATTCCTTCATGCTTTTTTTTACCATACCATACTTCAAAGATGTTAATTGGAGTTGTATAGAAAATTGCTTCTATAGAGTCTATTTCTTTTTTTACTTCATTATTATTTTTTAATAATTCTATAATAATATCGGAATTTAAGCATACTTCCCGGTCCATTTTTTCCACCCCGCCTTTAGTTCTTTAAGTTTTTCTTCATCAAATGAACCTTTACCAGCACATGCTAGAATTGCTTCTTTATTTGATTTTTTCTCAATTAGTTTTTCGATAACCATGGTAAAACTTTCTTCGCCTTTCATAGCTTTAAGTTTCTCATATACTCTGTCTGCAATATTGATTAATTTAGTCATGTATATGTATATGTATACGTATATATAAATGTTTTGTTTTGTAAGAAAATTTTTATTTGAATTCATTAAGGGTTTTCAATTTTTCTTTTTGACTATTTTTCAGCTCTTCTTTTATATTATGGATTGTTTTATGCATTTTTTTCTCTCTTGCAGAAGAAGCATAATGGTGGATTTCATCTCTTGTATCTTTGGTTATGAGGATAATAACCTTGCCAGGAGTTATACGAGCTGTTCTACCTGCCCTTTGTATTTTTCTGATTGCTGATGGGATTGGCTCGTAAAAAATGACCACATTAACTTCTGGAATATCAAGGCCTTCTTCTGCGATAGATGTGGCTATTAAAGTATTGAGTTCATTTTTTCTAAATCTTTCAATTATTGCTTTTTGTTCCTTTTGTGATAAACCAGTATCGCCTTTTTTTGCCTGTCCGACGAAAAGAGATGATCGTACATTTGGGATTTGTGATAGATGCCTAAGAATAAGAGAGGCAGTGTCTCGAAATTGCGTGAAGATAATTATCTTAGAGCTAATATTTTTCTCATACTCTTTTTTTACAAGGTTAGAAAGCTCTTTTATTTTTGGATGTTCAATTTCCTGTTTTTTTAAATTTTCTATGGAGAGAAGGGCTGCTTGAAATTCTCCGGAATTAACTAGGGTTTGTACACCTTTAGTTTTTTTTACTTTAGCTTGCTGTACTAGATTTTGAAGGTATATATACAGGCCTGAGAGAGTTTGTGTTTCAAGCAATTCTAAGGCGTGAGCTATTTTAATTGCCTGAGCGCAAAGAGACATGCCTTGAAGAGCATTAAAATTTCTTGTACCAAGATGGCGGGCAAGAGAGTTTTGGAGTTTTAAGAGAATTATTTTATTTGCAGGGCCAAAGAGGAGTTTACGATGACGAAGCTGCTCTACTTTTGTATTCCAGATTCTTTGCAGGAGAACGCGAATTTCGATGAATTCTTGCGGGAAAGGGACTTCCAGTTTTTCAAATTCTAATTCCTGCAAGTAGGGTTTTACATCTTCAGAGGAGCGTGTACGGAGTTCTATTTCTTGAATATCAAGATGCTTGCAAATTTGTTTTACTAAATCTGGATCTGAGCCAGGAGAAGCAGTCAGGCCTAAAATGCTGGGATAGAGAGATTGTTGCTTGTATGAGCTGACGACCTTGGTATAATCATAGTTCTTGAGGCAGCGATGCGCTTCATCAATAATAAGGAGAGAAACTTCATGGGTTGTATAAAGCATATTTTTTAAATCATTCGCAACACATTGAGGTGTTGAGAAAATAATTTCAGCAGATTGCCAGAGTTTTTTTCTTTGCTGGGCAGGAACTGATCCTGTGAACAAGCATAATTCAGCGAAAAGCTCAGGAAGATGCTTTTTGAAGTATGCAAAATGCTGCTCAACTAATGGGCGAGTAGGAGCAAGGAAAAGAACCTTGCTTGAGGGATATTTTTTGAGGCGCTCTATAGCAAGCATTAATGATATAAGAGTTTTTCCTATGCCTGTTGGAAGTACGACGAGGGTATTTTTATTTCTGGCAGTTTCAAATATTTTTTGCTGATAATCTCTGGGAGAGATATCGTTTAGGATGGTCATGCATCTTTTTTAGTATAAAGAGAGTTTAAAGGTTATCGTTGCTTAAGCATTACTCCTTATACAGATAAAAAAGTAACTTTTAGAGAATTAAAGCGTATATTGCGAAGATTAGGGTAATCAGTGCCAGAACTGAGTAAAGTACACGAGAGCCGAAGAAAATTTGAGTGCCGTCTAATTTGCTAATCGGGAGAAGATTGAAGAAGGCGTAGAGAGCAGAAATTTTTGCAAAATATTCTAAATTGCTGTATGGAAGGAAATAAAGAATGAGAGCCAGAAGCAAGACGATGATTATCCCTGCAGAACTGATGAGTGCATTATGCCAGTCAGTCATTTCAGTGTAACTGTAATAACCGTGGCGTTTAGCAGCGCGATACTTTTTTGCTCGTGTTTCGTAGGTTAGGAGAGTCATTACTGGCAGTGAGCCGAGCGAGAGGAGAGTTCCTAGTAATGGTATGATAATGCCTGCAGGCATTTCCCTTTTGAAGTGTTGTCCCGGAGAAAAACCGTACTGGTAAACTTTCCAGAGCTCATGTTCAACATCTGCATCTAAAGAATAGGCAGTGAGCTTTTTTGCTCCGATGGAAAGTCCCAGAATTAAAACTGCAAAGAAAAATGCAGGGGCCAGAGCAGACCAGTTTCCTAAAGCTATGTTAGGGATTGATGTAATAGCAGTCAGAAGGATTAGTGCTGAAAGTATTTGTGAAAATTCTGATGCGGGCATGTAATTTTTAGAAGATAGGTTTATATAAAGATTGTTGTACCATCAGATATCCTCTTGGCAATGTATCTATTGGAAAAACGGCTACATCCTATATAAGAAATTCTAGGGAATAAGCAGGTTTAAATATAAGTT
>CAYIDE010000105.1:0-3087 GCA_964362065.1 Candidatus Woesearchaeota archaeon
CTGTGAATCCAGTACTATCAACGATTTTTCCTGTTATCGCTCCTACTTTTCCAGCTAATAATTCTATCATATAACCAACACTCATTCTTCCAGGAATGCTGTGCGGGTTGAAGAGTAAGTCAGGTTTAATACCATTGGCAGTAAATGGAATGTCCTCGCTATGAGCAATCAGGCCTACTACTCCTTTTTGTCCATGCGGTGTTGAGAACTTATCTCCTGGTTCTGGCAGGCGCGAATCTCTTGTTCTAACTTGTATTACTTTATTACCTTCCTGATCAATTGTAATAAATACACCATCAACTGTTCCTCTATCTTCTTGGCGTATTGCTGCGCTTGCTTCTTTTTTGCTTTGTATGCTAATATCTTTTGCTTCGCTCAGGAATTTTGGGGGCGTTACTTTTCCGATAACCACATCACCTTCTTGCATATCAGCTTCAGGATATGCAGAACCATCATCTTCTAAGAAACGATATGCTTTTTCTGTCCTATAGCCAGATACATCTTTTTCAGGTATCACAATCTCATCTCTTAGTCCTCCGGCATATTGTAACTCAGTTGCTGAATAAGGTCTAAAATAAGTGCTCCTGCCCATTCCTCTTTCAACACTAGATTTGCTTAAAACAACAGCATCTTCCATATTATATCCATCTGCAGGCAGAATAGCCACTACTAAGTTTTGTCCTGATGGATATACATCCAATGTATCATAGATAAAACTTCTCGCTATAGGTTTTTGTGGATAATGGAGAATTGATACATTAGTATCCAATCTCAACAAATAATTAGCAGCATAGACGCCTAAACTCTGTTTTAAGGTTTTACCTCCTTTGATTAAACGCGAAGAATGGTCATGATTAACAAACGGAATAAGACTTGCTATAAGCCCAAATAAGTCAATTGGGTGGACGACATAATGCGTATGTTCTTTTGTAATATCTTCCAGACGCTGTGCTACAAGCGCGTTTTCTTCTTCAGCAGCGTCAATATATTCAATAATACCCTCATTGATAAGGTCAGACCAAGTTATTTTATTGTTTTCTAATAATACAAGATGTTCATCTCTAAGATTACTTGCTCCATTCTCTACAATAATAAGCGGTCGAAGCACTCTGCCAACCTCGCTCGACATAACGATTTGTCCTATAAGTGCATCATATCGAATACTCATCTCATGCGGAAGTTGTCCTCGGCGCCTTGCCTTTCTTAGTTCCTGCACAAAAAGGTCTGGTATTTCAACAAGGCCTATGAATCTCCCATTAAAGAAAACATCATTGCCTTTTTCTTTATTTAATCCATTTTCTGTAAATTTTTTCAAAACTAAGTTTTCATCAAAATTTATGGCAGTAGATATTTTACTTAATAAAGCAAGATTCTTGCGAAGACCAATTTCTGTTCCTTCAGGTGTTTCAGTAGGGCAAAATCTTCCGTAATGTGTAGGATGAAGAGTGCGAGCCATAAAATTTTCCTGCTCCCCTGGCAACATTGAAGAAACTCTCTGAAGTTGAGAGAGCATAGCAAGATAATTGTTCTTGTCCATATTTTGCGTAACACCAGAACGCTCTCCAATCCAGCTTCCTGTTGCAATTGCGCTTTCCATTCTCTGAGAGAATAGAGTTGACTTTGCAATTGTTTTAATTGAATAGTATTTCTTTCGTTTTGCAACTTTTTGTAATGAGTACTGAATATCTCTAAGTAGAATGCTTAAATTTACCCTAAATAAGTCAGCCATCAAATCACCAGAAAGCTTTACACGTTTATTTGCGTAATGGTCTTTATCAGTACGGATATTCTTGTTTTCTTTAGCAATAAGATAAAGTCTTAAAAGTCTGCAAAGCGTTAAGGCCTTTTCACTTCTTACTTGCTTTTCTAATCCAATATGCGGCAGGAGATATGAATCAATTCTCTGTTTAACTCTATCAAGAATTTCTTTTTTAGTACCCTGAATTCCTGACTTATCAGCAATATATACCATTGCATCTTCAGCATTTTCCAATGATGCATATTCATATAAGTTCACGATAAGGCTGTCAGTTTCATGTCCAATATTTTTTGCAATATCTGATTCTTTTGTAAGACCCAGAGCTTTAATTATAACAAGGGCAGGAATATTTTTTAATCTGCTAAATGTCAATTCTAAAATGCCTTCGCTCGTTTCAGATATTGTAGTTGGAATTCTGTATGAGCCGCGCTGTGAAAAAATTCGCAGAGTTAGTCCCAATCTGCCTTCTTCAATGAATGGCTGGTTTGCTGCTAAATCCTCTGACATAACCATAACTCTTTCATTTCCATTTACAATAAAATAACCTCCAGGATCAAGTTTATCCATATAATTTTCTAGCATTTGTTCTTTAGTTAAACCATAAGTATTGCATGCTGAACTGCGAACCATTACAGGAATCTTTCCGATCTCTACCTCTGAGCTGTCACTCTGTCCTCCATATTTAACTGTCAGCTCAATAAAGACTGGGGCAGAATAAGTTAAGTTTCTTAGTCGGGCATCCATGGGATTAACCAGGCTGCTGCTTCCATCAGATTCAATTATATTTGGTTTGTCAAGTCTAACCTTTCCGAGTGTTATTTCCACCTCTTCATTTACCATTGATTCATTAATTTCACGCACAATTTGCTGCATTTTATTCTGAATAAAATCATTAAAAGAAATAATGTTTGACTCTACAAGTGAATGTTGCTCCAAATACTTCTCTACAAGAATATCTTTTTGAAATCTTTTCATATTAGGCGATAACTCTATAATAGAGACGTATTTTATCTTCCTCCCGGCGTTCAATTTTTACCACCTCCCCAGGAACGCATCCTTGTGGGAGAGTAGGATCATCTGATTTTATTTTAGGTAATTGAGAAAGGGATACATTATATTTCGCAAGAAGATTTTTCACTTCTTCAGATTTCAGTTTTATATGCTTAGGTTGGAGGATGTGCATAGGCAGGAATTGGAGATGAGCATCATAGACAGTTATCCCAGTAAAGTAATATCTAATTTCCAGGACAATAGCATCTTTTTAAGATTGAGAAAACTGGGTTTTTAAATGTTTCGCTTTGAAAAAATAAAATTTTTAAACTGGCCCC
>CAYIDE010000106.1:0-3030 GCA_964362065.1 Candidatus Woesearchaeota archaeon
GGCTTATCTTCTTTTCTAATATTAGTTATCTAAGTCTACTTGCGTAGAGACTGAAAACAGCAAAAAAGTTATTAACCTTCTTATCTCAATAAAAATATGCATCTCGGACACATCCATCTTAAAGTCTCCAATTTAAAAAGGTCCATAGCTTTTTATACCTCACTTCTAAATTTCAAAATTACTGAAGTAATTCATAATTATGCTTTTCTTACTCTTGGCAAACATCACCATGACCTAGCACTCCAAGAACGTTCTCATCCTCATATCCCTCCTGAAAACTCTCTTGGCCTTTACCATTTCGCTCTCGAAGTAGAAAAAGAAAAAGACCTTATTAGTTTAGCAAAAAAGCTCAAGCAAAATCAAATTCTATATAGTCCTGTAGATCACGGCATTAGCAAGTCCATTTATTTATCTGATCCAGATGGCAATGGCATTGAAGTCTATTGTGACACAAGAAAAGTCAATAAGCAAATGCTCTGGCATGGCAGGAACCGATAAATTAAGTTCTGAAATCAATTTACTCCTTCACACCACTCGCACCTTTTCTCAGGACATTCTCCACGTAATAATTCTATCGCATTCCTAAATAATTTTTCAGCATCTTTAATGCTGATATTCCTACGTGCAAGTAATGTATCAAATACTATCTCGCCAGTTTCAAGAACCCTATTAGGTATATAAAATAAGAGAAAAGCATAATTTTCTGTTGAATATCCGTTCTTTCTCAATAAAAAATTATAGATATTTAGCTGATTCTGGTAGTACCCTCCAGATTCTTCTTCATCTTTTATAGGAAATCCCTTTGTTTTATAGTCTAAAACAATTAACTTCTCTTCTTTTATAAGAATATTATCCACTGCCCCAAATAAAATATTGCCCTCTTTGTCTTCCCATCTTATGCCCTTTAGATTATTTCTCCATACTACAAGAATTTCCTCATTATTGAACAATTTTAATCATTTTGTGTGATGATGATTCTTTATTTCAGGAGGCAATTTACCAAGTTTCATAAACTTATCAAAATGCTGCTTTAACACCCTATCCATGCCATTAGGTAGTTGAGGGAATGGACCTGAAGGTCTTTTCCAGATTTTATGTTGTGTTAGCCAGAAACATCTTTGGCATTCATTCATTAAACTAAGTGAAGAGGGTGAAAGTTTGAATGCCATGTTATAGCCTGCTTTCTTTATTACCTAATAAAACTTGTCCTAGATAATTATTAAGAAGAGCTTCAGCAATTCTATAGGAATCGGGAGTTTTACCTCTTAAAACCTTCTTTATAGACTTAATAATGCTTTTCTTTCCATTGTCATGTGCTTCTTGGCAGCTATTGCCTTTTAATATTGAAATAGAGATTTGATTTGAGGAAGACAAGAAAAGTTCAGCTACTTTATCTTTTTTAGGGTTGCTTATCCAATTGCTATCAACGTAAAACATAAAAGGCTGATCATAACCTATAAAGCATCCTTCTGCTGATTTTGTAGATTTATCTCCTAAAGAAGAGGCAGATTCACAAGATCTTGCATAAACAATTCTATCTTTTAATAAATTCTCATTAATTCCTTCTTCTATGATGATGTTATTATTGTGGCCATAGATCAACTTATCTGAACCATGGCCATTAAATATCAGCATATTATAATCAAGCTTCTTTACAACTTTTTCAAAGGTCTCTTTATTTGCTTCTTCGCCTTCTAACTTCTTCACTTTAATAGACTTTTCATCTGCTTTTTCAATAATCTCGAAAGACCACTGTGAAAGATATTCTGTTGTATCATCATGATGCGGGAGTGTTATAATTATTCCTTTTTCCATTTTTAGACTGAACTTAATAAATCTGTTAAGTTTCCGCTTGCAACATTTCTCAGAAAATTCAAGTGCGCTTTTATTATTTGCTTTCCTATTTCATCTCCTTTTTTTACATGTTCAATCATTTCTTCTTTAGTCATACTCTTTCCTCCACCAATAGATAAACGCAAATTTGAAGGAGTAGTCTCTATTCTAAGAATAACTAATTCTTTCTCCTCATCTGTAAAAATGTTTTCTCGTAAATCATCCATATCTGTCTTTTTCATAATATCTTCATATCCTCCAATATCTTTAATATCTTTTTCCCCTTATAAGTATTGTCTTTAATCGCTAAATAAGAAGTCTTCCAAGTATACGGCTCTCCATCCACAACTGCCAATATATCTTCTCGTATATCATCAGGAACATTGGCATATGCCCTTAGAAACCTCTCCCTCATGCCTGCCATAATCAAATTTATACCTGTAAGTTATTAAAGCTTGTGTATTTAAAATCTATAAAGTGCCAAAAGTTAGATAACAGGCATTTTAAACCCTGAGTAGTTTCTGTAAAATATCTTTAAGTTTTGTTCTTATCATTTAAAACACCTTGAAATACCCTTTCAGGATAATCCCATTAATCAGGTTATTTTTTAACTCATTGGAAATATCTTTAACAGTATCTTCAAACATAAGATGAATATTTCTGTTCAACTTTCTTTCAAATTCCTTAAGATCGATCTCCTTCTCTTTTCCTATGACAAAAATGTCCAGATCAGACCCTTCAATGGATTCACCCTTAGCAGAACTTCCATATAGAATAAGTGCTTTCGGGGCTAGTTTCCGCCACAAATATGCAATACATCCGCAATAGTGTAATTCATGCAGAATACCCAATTTTTTATAAAAAACAAAATCCTCGTGCTCCCTCTCCGCCTTATAGACAGGCCTATTTTTCTTCACAAATTTTTTTATAAATCCTTGCTTCTCAAAATCACGCAGATAAACCAAAACAGAGGTAGGAGCAAGTCTTGCAAGCCTGCTGAGTTCCCGCAAGCCCAGCTCCTCAGTAGGGTGGTCAAAAAACACTTTCAAAACCAGATATCTGTTATATTTTTCTAACATCTGTAATATTATTATATCACTTGTTATAATATTATAACATAGCTATTTAAAGGTTTCGGATGCTATGGCTACATCCTATATAAGAAATTCTAGGGAATAAGCAGGTTTAAATATAAGT
>CAYIDE010000107.1:0-3022 GCA_964362065.1 Candidatus Woesearchaeota archaeon
TAGTTCATCTAAAAGATAATTTTTAGCTATGAGAATAGGAGGCTGTTTTTGCTCTTTCCATTTATTTACATTGGAATTACAATTAAGAAAATCCAGCACTATATCATTACATGATTCTTGAAAAGTTAAATCGGAGGCATATGCTCTCTCCAACACCTCTAAATTATCTCTATATCTTTGATTCATAAAACATTTCCAGCGAGAAACTTTAATAAGAGGAAAATCTCTAGTTATTTTTTCAAGGGCATTTCTCATGTTATTGCCTGCAATTCTCGTTCTTTCTTCTGCTCTTTTCTCAGGAACATTTTCTAAAGCCATAATATTGTATTTCTTAGGATAGTCAGCGATTATGAAAACCCCATAAAGAAATTGTTCTTGCATAAAATCACAATATGATTTCATAATTTCTCGGTCTTCAAAATCAGATTTCCCAACAGATATCCCCATTAATCCTACATAGTTCTTGCTATTTCTTAGAACAGCATCGTACCTTTCCGGAACCTTAATCATTGTCATAAAATAAAGACAAAAATATGGATATTTAAGACTTTTTAATCAAAAATGCGATAAAAACAAAAGATTTATAAAGTAATTATTGAATAATAAGAATATGAACTTAAGCTTAAGACAAAAGAAATTATTGAAGCTTCTTTCTATAAATTCTAGATTTTCCAATAAAGACGTGGCAAGGGCGCTTCACTTTTCAGAAGACGCAGTAGAATATCAAATCAAAAAACTCATTGATATAGAAAAATTAGCTTCTTTCTCTGTCCAATTTGACTACAGCTTGCTGGGTTATACTCATTATCATCTTCTTATACGTTTAAAAAATCTTGATCTGAATTATAATTCCCTCTTTAAAATAATAGAGCTAATTTCAATCAACTCTAGTCATGGTAAATATGACATACAATTAATCGCATTAGTAAAGAACAAAGAAGAATTAGAGAAAGTCATAGCAAGCGTAAGTAAAGTTGTAAATATACAAGATATTTCCATTTCGGAATTTCATTCGTATATTAAAAGATTCACTAATATCCTGCCCCAAATAAATGTTGAAGTAGAAATTCCAGTTAATAGAAAGAATAAACTTTACATTTTAAATACAAAAGAATATTCTTTTTCGGAAGATAGGTCTCCTGTTAGCTTAGATAATATTGATAAAAAAATTATTACTGCTCTATTAAAAAATCCCAGAATTAAATTCAGTGAAATCTCTGAAAAAACTAATATCAACCAGGAAACGATAAGATATAGAATAAATGGTTATACTCAAAGAAAATTTATAATGAATTTTGGTCTTTTACATAATTTTCAAAAATATGGGCTTTATGTTACACAACTATTAGTTAATTTAAAAGATGTAAGTAAAGAACTAAAAGATTTCCTACAAAAAAACAGCCATGTTTTCTATGCGGCTAGGCTAATAGGAGCATATAGTGCAGTTATTTATATAGTATCAAAAGATCCTATCTCTTTAGGAGAAAGACTGAAAGAAATAAGAAGAATCATGGGAGATGACTTACTAAACATGGATTTAATTCATCTAGAAAAGATAGAGAAATACATTCAATTCCCTATACAAGAACTATAGAAATAAAAATAGAGAGAGATAAATCAATATCCAAATCTTCTTTCATAATCCTTATGACTCATCCATTCCAAAATAATTGATAAAATTGTAATTTCCCCATTTGCTACAGAATAGATCAATCTCCAGCCTTTTGGCAAATCATATTTCCAAAGATTATTAATTCCATATTTCTCAATGTAAACCTTAGGGATTAATCTTTTCTGTATTCTTATACCACAAAAAGCATTTTCCTCTAGGTCTTCAAAGGCCATACAAATCCATTTGTATAATCTTTGATCTTCTGTTTTTGAATCTTTTAATGCTTCAAAACTTCTTTGAATTTTTTCATCAGCAAACTTAATCTCTGATTTCATTTTCTCCAACTTAAATGTGGTTTAGATAGATATTTTCTTACTAGTTCAGGATTCCAAATCCAGACAACCCATCTTTCTTTGTCTTGCGCTATTTTTCCTGATTCTAATAAATATTCAAAAATTACGCAAAATGTCTGGTACATCATTTTTTTTGGCAATGCTTCCCATAATCTCCTTTTTTTATATTCTCCGGAATTTTTCCTTATGTGTTCTTCAACCATCAGAACCGTGTCTAATTGTGGGTAATGCAAAATATTTTTTCTCCTTAGTTCTTGTTCCATATTGTTATATTAACTTATATAACTTATAAATCTTTCGATTTGCAGTATCTCCGATTAAATCGACAAATAAGACTTTCTACTGAATAAAACATTTTGAATAAATTAGATACAAATTCAGATTTGTTAATATCTCTTCTCATTCAAGAAAATAAACTATTTTCTACATAAAGGGTTCGGAATTTCAGAGAGGTGATATATCCATCATTAAGCATGGTCCCAGGCAGAATCGGACTGCCGCCCCATCCACGTCAAAGATGTGTCCTACCACTAGACGATGAGACCTCGCCTATGAAAAATATTCCAAAGCTATATAAGCCTTTTGAAAAATAAAATATGGCCTCACGCAGAATTGAACTGCGGACTACGCCATGTGAGGGCGTCGTTTTACCACTGAACTATAAGGCCTTAAAAAAAGATAGATAAGAAGCTTTAAAAGTTCTCTCCCATTCCCAGAAATATGCCTCCATAGCTCAGTGGTAGAGCATCAGTTTTGTATGGAAAAAATATCCCGAACGAACTGAGGGTCGAGGGTTCAATCCCCTCTGGAGGCTTCTTAAAAAATATGATTAAAGATTAATATATACAAAGAAATATTATATAAAAGCGAGAGTTGATTTAATAATGATGAATGAATTACCCACCGCTCACTCCGTTCGCTCCGCAGCAAGCTGCGGGGTATCCAGTAGTTAAAACACAAAGAACAAAAGATCGTTGCAAGCAACGGGGTATTAAACCCATAACAGTCTCTACGCAAGTAGACTTAGATAACTAATATTAGAAAAGAAGATAAGCCT
>CAYIDE010000108.1:0-2962 GCA_964362065.1 Candidatus Woesearchaeota archaeon
CTAATTCTTTTGCAACTTGTTCAATAGGTTTTACTTTTCCTCTTTTAACATTTTCCAATGCAATTTTTATATCTTCAATTTCTTCTTCACTTAAGCTTTCTTCTTCACAATTATCTATTAATCCATTTAACACTTCATCATAAGATTGCCTCTCAAAGTTTTTAAGAGATTTCAATCTTTCAAGAGTTTCAATATTTATCTGTATTGTTGTTTTATCCATGTTATATAGTAATTATAGATAGTATATAAATGCTCCTACTGGATGCCTTTATGAGAGTTACAGTAAAAAGGTGAAGACTCTCAGAATTTTCTCAATTCTTTAGAAATGAACAAATTTTATCAATTATCTCATCAAACTTTTCTTGCTTTAACGAGCCGGCCTTATATTTTATTAAAAATCTTTCTATAGAAGCAATTTTATCTATTCTTACATAGCTCTCTCTTTTAAGACTTCCCTGTTTGAAATCCTCTTTTCTTAAGGGAAATTCCACAGAATTTTCATAGGACTCTCCGGTTATTTGTGCAACAATGATGTCTTCTCCTTTGGGAACTTTTAAAATTAAAACTGGTCTTCGTTTCACATTTTTCAGGTCAGAGTAAGGAAACTCGATTATTACAACATCTCCCTTCACAAATCCTTCCATGTCTCATCTTCTTTTTTATTAAGCCAGGTTTTAGCAAAAGATTTTTCAGACAAAATAGCGGTTTCAGGAATAGATTTCTTTAAGATTATTTCGTTATCTTTTCTTATGATAATTAATTTATCTCCCTCTTTTATATCTTCTCGCATATCTAGGGGTATAACTACCTGTCCTCTTGAACTCATCTTCGTTGTATCAATTATCATAAATAAGATTAATCTTACTTGTATTTAAACCATTCGGTTTATGTGGGATTTAATTTGCGCATAACAATAAGGTGAAGACTCCACAAGAATTTTCTTAAACTTAACGCCCCCACGAGGAATTGAACCTCGAACAACTCCTCCGCAAGGAGTCATTATATCCGTTTAACTATGGGGGCACTGCATTGACAATGAGAGAGGGTTTTTAGGTTTTTGGTTTTTGATATTAGGAATTGTTTATTTAATTTTATACCAGAAATGTTTAAATACTATAGTTTACTATGGTTTACTATGGTAACGACTATTCAACTTGATGAAAGCACAAAGGTAATGCTCGATACACTTAAAGTACATCATAGGGAGACATATAATGAACTTTTGAAGAGGCTAATAGAAATTTATGAGGGAGGAGCTGATAGAGAGAGCTTAATAGAAACTCTGGCAGTTATATCTGATCCACATGCGATGAAAGAGATAGCTGAAGGAATGGAAGCTTATGAACTTGGAAAAGGCAAGTCTTCTAAGCAATTGAGAAGGGAGCTGGAATTGTAGATGTATGAGGTTATTATTGAACCACCAGCAGAAAGATTCATTAAAAGTTTGAATAAAGAAAAACAGAAAAAGCTTTTAGATGCAATTGATGAACTATCTGAAAAGCCCGTGCTTGGAAAAGAACTTGTGGGAAGGTTAAGAGGGTTGAGAAGCAGAAGAATAGGAATTTATAGGATTATTTATAAAATAGAGGAGACAAAACTAATTATTTTTGTTTTAAGAGTAGGATATAGAAAAGATATTTATACTAAGAAGATTGGGAAGTAACTATATTATTAAAAACTATATTTTTTATTATGAAAGATGAGAGTTATTGCAGACTTGCAAATTCATAGCAGATTTGCACGAGCAACTTCAAAGGCAATTACACTTGCTAATTTGGAGAAATATGCGCGTATGAAGGGCATAGATTTGTTGGGAACAGGCGATTTTCAGCATCCTATCTGGAATAAGGAAATTAGAAATGAACTTAAAGAGGGTGATAAAGGCGTTTTATGGTCTCGAGGAGGATTTCCTTTCCTTTGGCAGACAGAAGTAAGCCTGATGTTTTCCCAAGGAGGAAAGAGACGGGCTGTGCACTTGCTTGTATTTGCTCCTAATGGAGATTATGCTGATAAAATTATTAAGTATTTGGGAAGTAAAGGCAGATTGGATTATGATGGAAGACCTATTTTTGGAATTTCATGTGAGCAATTTGTTAAGGAAGTTAAGAGCATAGGAGATGAAATAGAGGTTATTCCGGCGCATTGCATGACGCCCTGGTTTGGTTTGTTTGGCAGTGATTCAGGTTTTGATAGCCTGCAGGAGTGCTTTGGAGAGCAAACAGGAAAAATATATGCTGTTGAAAGCGGCATGAGTGCTGATCCATCTATGCTTTGGAGATTAAAGGAGAAAGTTAACATAGTTTCTTTTTCAGATGCGCACAGCTTTTGGCCTTGGAGATTAGGCAGAGAGGCGACGGTTTTTGAAATTCCTGAACTTAGCTATGGGAATTTGATAAGAGCGATACGAACTGGTGAGGGCTTGATTAGCACGATTGAGACGCCTCCTGAATATGGAAAGTATCATTGGGATGGGCATAGAAATTGCAATTTTTCATGCGCTCCGGATGAGACAAGTAAATTAAAGGGAAAATGCCCAAAGTGTAATAAGAATTTGACAATTGGTGTAGATAATAGGATTGAACAACTTGCGAAGGAAAAAAGAGAGTACAGACCAATCGGAGCTAAGATGTTTCAAAAACTTTTACCGTTACACGAGCTTATTGCACTTTCTCAAAGGGCCAAGATAGAGTCACCAAAAACATGGAAGGAATATCATGTTTTATCAGAGATATTTGGAAATGAGTTTGATATTCTGCTTAAGATTGAAAATGAGGAATTTATCAAAAGGAATGTTGATCCTGTCTTGGCCGAATTAATTTTGTTAAACAGGTCAGGAAAGTTAGAGGTTAAACCAGGGTACGATGGAGAATATGGTATAGTACAAATGCCTGCGCATATTTCTACATTATCATCAATAAATCAGAGTAAAGATGAAAAGCAGAAAAAGCTTTTTCGATATTTA
>CAYIDE010000109.1:0-2954 GCA_964362065.1 Candidatus Woesearchaeota archaeon
ATGTAAGAGTTGGATACAGACTTTCTTCAAAAGGTAAAAAGCTTGCAACTAAAATTAACATGTCCAAAAAGAGATTGCAAAAACTAAGAGATAAACAAGAAGGTAAAAGGCTGGAAGAAAAGAGATATCTATCTTTTCCTTAATCCAGAACTATAGATCTTCCTTAACCTATTAAAAATTCTTCTAATCGAAACACTTGTCTAAAATTTCTTTGGTTAAGCATATAGATGAATCACATTCTTGTTTTAAATGCCAAGATAAGCTTTTCTGAAAATAAGCATTTTCAACGCTCTTGCCTTTTTCTTGAACTACTTTAACTGCAGGAACAAAATCACCATCTCCAGAAACAAGAATAGCAATATCAAAAGTATTTTCATATGTTCCTTTAATCATGTCGACTGCAATGTGAATATCATCGCCCTTGACAACATAATAGTGTTTAGTAGTTCCTTTTATTCTTCTCTTTTGTAACCTTGCAAGAATAAGCTTGACCTTATCGGTATTTCTTATTTTATCAAAGAATTTCTGTTGTTTCCAGTATTTTGTTTCATCATCGCTAAAGTCCAGAGAGGCATTATAATAAAATGCCCTCAAAAATTCCCTATCTTTACCTGCCAAGATATTTCCAAGTTTATTAAAATTGAAATTGGTAAGATGCTTATCTTCTCCATAAATACTTTTAAGTCCATAATAGAAGTTATTACCATCAATAAATAAAACAACTTTTTTCATTACAAACTCTAGAATAGCACATTTATAATCATTTAGAATATTAAAACCCAGTCTCGCCGAAGCAATACTGGGGGGTATATGATTATTACACATTTCTAGACCTTAAAAATCTTTCTCTTGTTCAATTAATCTTCTCCTCAATAGAAAAATACTTATGGTAGGAAGACAATTAAAAGCTTTCCTCACCAGGAAGCTTCATCTGGCCCTTTTCTTCTATAGGGGTTGAAGACTCCTCTTCAACAACTAAATCTTTTTCGTCAATCAAATTAATTGCCTCTTTGAAAAACTTGAATTTTTCAGCAGGTATCCTTGTTCCAGCCTTAGTGAATCCTGTATATCTATCAGACTTTACAAATTCCCTGATGGTGACTCCTCTCCTTCCACCATAATCATCAATGCGAATGACAATATCTGTATCTGCACTCTTCGCAATTCTGTCAATGTCTTTTTCCATGAAACTAATAAAGGCCGCAACTATAAAAATCTATGCTCCCCTAAAATAGTATATTTTAGTAGTGAAGAAAGTATTTAAATTAAAAAATAAAATAAATTCTATGGTATTATCTCTTTTACATAAACTACTCTTTAATCTAGATCCTGAAAGAGCACATGCTATAGGAAAAATTTTAATGAAAACAAGTTCAAGAATTTCTTCCTACTATCTTACGCCTGGTATTTATACTTCTGAGAAATCTGAAGTACAGTTCTTCGGAATTACATTAGACAATCCCCTTGGTCTGGCTGCAGGATTCGATAAAAATGGTGAACTCATTGATGTAGCAAGAAATTTTGGTTTTAGTTATGTTGAAGTGGGAAGTGTTACTTATCATGGTGGTCCAGGCAACAAAAAGAAAAGACTCTTTAGACTTCGTGAGCAACAAAGTCTTCTTAATCGCATGGGTCTCAATGGAGATTCAGTTCATGTTGTAGTAGAAAGGCTACGTAAAGCAAAGAGCCCTTTTTACGCAGTTAATATTGCTAAAACTCACAATCCCAAAATTATTGGCGATAAAGCAATCGAAGACATGGTTGCATCTTATAAAATCCTTAAAAATTTTGGTATCTATACTGTCCTAAATCTAAGTTGTCCTAATACTGAAGAAGGAAAAACCTTTGAAGAACCGAAAAGTCTACAAGACCTCTTAAGGGGTGTTATAGAAACAGGCAAAGGCAAACCACTTCTCCTAAAATTTTCCCCTCACTTATCAGACGAAAAATTGGAATCATTACTTGAAATTGCAGAACCTAAAGTTGATGGATATGTTTGCGGCAACACTCTCCCATCTTCCATGAATGAATCTATCAGTAAACATTATGGTAAAGGAGGCATAAGCGGAGCTTTGCTTAAACCTTTTGCATTTCATACAATTCAAAGAGTTAACAATCTCACTAAAAAACCTATCATTGGAGTAGGAGGAATTAAAACAGGAGAAGATGCTGCTCGTGCACTATTTCTAGGTGCGAATGTATTGCAGGCCTATACAGGATTTGTCTATCGTGGACCTTATTTCATCCACAAGGTAAATCAAGAATTATATGAAATTCAGGATATAAAAATCCACATTTAATATGTATATCGACAGCCATGTCCATTTCCGAGATGAAGAACAATCTTATAAAGAAACAATAGCCCATGGCTTAGAAGTTGCACATGACGTTGGTGTAGATGCAGTATTTGATATGCCAAATCCACAGCGCCCTGTTCTTAATAGAGAAAGAGTAAAGGATAGACTCGCCTTGGCAAAAAAATCAGGCATTTCCCAAGTATTTTATGGAACGTTTATAGGAGCCACAAAAAATCCAGAGCAGCTTAAAGAAGCAGTCGCTGTATGGAGAGATTTTTTTCCTTATCTTGTAGGAATCAAACTCTACGCAGGCCATTCTGTTGGAGATTTGGGAGTCACTACCCTGGAAGATCAGGCAGTTGTTTATGAAACCCTATCTAAAGAGGGATTTACAGGAGTCATTTATGTTCATGCAGAAAAAGAGGCTGAAATGAATGATTATATAGGGAAAAAATTTAATCCTCTTTTTCCTCTAAGTCACTGTCTTGCCAGACCCTGGCAAGCAGAACTCGCTTCTATTAAGGACCAAGTAATTCTTGCGCGAAATTTCCATTTCTCTGGAAAACTTCACATTGCCCACATTTCCCATCCCTCATCTGTAGAATATATAGAGGAGGTTAAAAATTTAGGTCTTGATATTTCTTGTGGAGTCTGCCC
>CAYIDE010000110.1:0-2917 GCA_964362065.1 Candidatus Woesearchaeota archaeon
ATACCTTTTGATTAGGCGGAGCCATTTTAATCTGCTCGCCTATTCGGAGATACTGCTTATACCATCTATTTTTTATTTGAGAAATAGATAAAAATGCTTCTTCTTCAAAAGAGGGATTAGGTTTGATAACTGAAATTTCAAGAGAGCTGGATTTATTATCAATAATGTAGGGTAATGAAGCCTTGACAACTTCTTCAGGATCCAAACAATATTCTCTAGAAATGAAAGGCCTTTCACTGTCTAATTGCTTTCCAGTAACAGTACTGACATTAACCATCAAAGTAGAGATTCTACCAAAATAGTGCGGATGTCCAAAGATTTTCCTAAACTCCTTTCTTAGTTCATTTTTTGAAGCAGAAAAGGAGTTCCAGAAAGGTACTCTATAGATATCGCTTGTAGAGCCCACTCCAACTAATTTTAATCTAGCATTAGGATTTTCGTTTAAGTAATTCATTAAAACAGGTTTAATATTCATAAATGTGGTAACATTACTAGAAAAAATTTCATCATCTAGACCATCTGCATTGGTATCTTTAATGGGATGCCTTTCATCTTCAAACCTGAATTTTCCAATCAGGTGAAGATAGACAACTTCATCCGAGAGATCAAGAGTACTAAAGGCATCCTTAACCTGCTTAGAATCTAGAAAGTCAACACTTCTATAACTACATGCGATATTTATCTTTTTAGATCCTCTAGATAGCCCATATAATGTGCCATGTTCTGCTAAAGCTTTAGCATAGTTTCTTCCTAGATCTCCGTTTATTCCAGCTATAACTATAGTTCTTTCCTTTCCAAACATTTTTTCTTTTAATGTCATAAGAAAGTAGTTACAAAAGCTGATAATATATCTATTGTTCAATAAAAATTAAACCAAAAGGTTTAATAATATAATTAATCTAATAAGTTTAATGATAATGCAAATAAATATTCCTTTAGGAAAAGAGCAGAGTGTTAAAAATTTAGTCTTTAATATATTAATTAATGAACACCCCCTAAAGCTAATTCAGCTAGTAAATCTTATTGGAAAGAGATATGGAAAATCAGTTACTTTTCAAGCAGTTAGAAAGGCTGTTTTAGAATTAGTTGAATATAAAGTTTTAGTTAAAAAAGATGTTTATTTTTCAATAGATAAAGACTGGGTAAAAGAGAGCAAGAAAAAAATAGATGAAATGTATCAAAGCATTTATGAAGAAAAAATAAAACCTGCAAAGATGGATTCAATAGGAGAGGAAATTTCAGTCTTTACCTTTAGTTCATTGAATGAAATGATGAAATTTTGGCAGGACGTAATCGACGATTGGTTTGGCACATTTAAGTCTGGAGACTATAATGTAAATTGTTACCAAGGTGCGCATGGTTGGGAGGGATTGTTACACCCAGACAGAGAAAAGACTTCTATGGAGCAGCTTAAGCACAAAGGAATAAAGTCATATGCAATTTTCACAAGTAGTACTCTTCTAGATCGTTTCCTATTAAATTTTTATCGATCACTAGGAATTAAAGGAAGTATTGATAAATCATCTTCGCAGTTTGATAGATCTTATTATGTTGCAACATATGGAGATTTAGTAGTTCAGACTCAATATCCTAAAGAATTAGTCATAGAATTAGATAATTTTTTTAAAAAAAATAAAAAGCTTGAAAATTTAAATTTTAAGGAACTCTCAGATATTGTAAATAAAAATATAGTTTGTAAATTAAGCGTCTCAAAAAATATTAACATGGCTAAACAGATAAATAAATCAATTTTGTCCCAAATTAAATAATTTCTTAATTTCTCTCTTTTTTACCAGATCCTTCTTGATTTTTTTCTTCATTCATAGGCTGTGATGGTTCATTTGTCCATCCCTCAATAAATTGCCCGATACTTGGTATAGGAGAGTCAATTTTTCTTTGCTCTAAATATGCCTTCGTCAGCAAATAAAAAATCATGCCAAGACTTTTGGCGCTCTTGTTATTGCCAGATATAACTTGTGTGATTCCTGCAGTAAAATTATTAGTGTCACAGATAGAAAGCACAGGAATTTTAACCCTGTTTGCATCCATCAAAGCATTTTTATCTAGCCATGGATCACAAATAAACATAAGTTCAGCTTCTGTAAATCTTTCAAGTTTTATATTAGTCAAAATTCCAGCAAGGTATTTTTTAGTAAATGCTCTGACTCCAGTAACTTTAGCGAATAAATTCACCGCTTTCCAGCCTGCTTCTCTTTTGCATACTAAAATAATATCCTCAGGAGCAAATTGTGCAAGAAAAGCAGAGCCTTCCCTTATTTTATCATCTAAAAGAGATGTATTAAATACTGCAAGGCCATCAGCTCTCCTTCTGTATACATAAGGCCTCATGTCAGGCGTAATGACCCTTGTTCCAAGATGAATAGAAGATTTCAGATAGTCCTCCATGGGAACTAAAGTTTCTTTTTCCTCTTCTTCTTCAAGGGTTAGTTTCTTTTTCAAATCAGCAGGTTTAATTTCTTTTACAGTCTTTTCAAGTTTCTTCGCTTTCTCAAGGAGCTTTGCGAGTTTTGCATTTTTACTGGTTTCCTGTTCAATAGTTTTTTCATGTACTAAAAGTTCATTTCCCACACCAACCCTTTCAGCGGCATCAATTATTTTTTTCTCAATTTTCTTTTCAACTTTTTTTGCTTTTCTCTTTATTTTATCCACAGCTTCTTCTATTTTGTCCTCTGTTTTCTCCAAAGCACTTACTACACCTTCTAAGATTTCGCTGTTTTTCTTATTTGTTCTTGCCATGTTAACCAGTGATAAAGAGCGCAGGAGTTCCCCTGGGTTTATTTCAGCCAGTACCTGCTCATTATACTTTGATAATTAGATGGTTTTTAAACTATTCTATATACACAGTCTCTACGCAAGTAGACTTAGATAACTAATATTAGAAAAGAAGATAAGCCTC
>CAYIDE010000111.1:0-2776 GCA_964362065.1 Candidatus Woesearchaeota archaeon
AATCATCAAGCGTGGCTTCTCCATTTGCATCAGTTACTGTAAAACTTATTGCTATTGTGTTTGTTGCTCCTTCATTAATAGTAATAGGATTTGGTACAGTAATTCCAGATATTACAGGGGCTGAATTTGCCGGCTGTATAGTAACAGAGCGGGTTTCTGTCTGGCTTTTAGCTCCTAGAATATCAACTGAATGAGCAGTGAAAGTGTGGGCTCCTGTACTAAGAGCAGTGAAATCATTGCTTGCTTCAACAGTGCTAGAGCTTTTGAGAGCGCTAATCTCCTGTGCTGAAAGAACCCGGTTGAAAATAAGTATTTCATCAATGAATCCTTTGAAGAAATCATCTGGAGCAGTAGATGAAATTGATCCAATTCTGGGGCTAGAAGTGCCTGATGCTGGCGAATTTTGAGGCAGAGTGCCTAATGGGAGGAGAGAACCATCAACGTAAATCTTTGTGGTTGCTGAATCACCCCATGTGACTGCGAAATGATGCCACTTGCCAATTGTAGGAACAAATAATACCTCTGCGTTGTTTTCTAATCCAATTTGGGGGTGTGTTTTGAAGTGAATGAATAGGTCGCCAAATAAATTATAATATTCCAAGAGCCAGCCCATTCCTTCTCCCGGAGGTACGGTTGAAAATATTTTATAGTTTCCATCTATTGAATTGAATTTCACCCAAGCTGATATTGTTCCTTTTGGAGTATTGTAAATATTTGTAGAGGGAAGCTGAATATAGTCATTAATACCATCAAAGAAATAAGACTTATCATATTTTCCGGAAAAGCTTTGATAAGCACCACTCATGTTGCTTCCATTGATACTATTTTGTGTGAGATCAATAATTGCTCCAGATGCGTTTATTTCATCCATTCTCCACCATCCTTTGAGCGAATTGTCAAAATCAATGAATGCGTAATGGTCGCTTGCGTCAGTAGATAAAGACTCTATTGTCATGCTTGTTGAAGTTTGCGTACTTTGGTCTGCTGGAGTTGGAGGCATGACAAAAGAAATTAATGGAGGAGTTCCTTCAATAGAATAATTTCCTCCACCTGATACATTAAATTTAACTGTGCCGGCATTTAAAGAGGTAAAATTATTACAAGAAGGACCGCAGGCATAGCCATCTTTTATTATTAATGGATTTACGAAGTTTGTTGGCAGATTATAAAGGGTAATATTTGCTGATTTGTTTAACCCATTATTGCCTACTGTGCTGTTTATGAAGGCGTTGTTATTTAATATTCTAATTGCGGAAGTGAAGTTATTTCCAGATCCGTTTACAGCTTCCAAAAAAAGAATTTCTCCATGCTGGCTGTTTTTTACTGTTAATGTTCCGCCTTTTCCGGTAAATGAATAATTGCCTATGTGAGGCATATCTATAAAATAAGTTCCGTTAATACTTGCAGTATTGAATTTTAGGTCATACCAAGATTTGTTGGTATTTAGGATTGTAATGTTAGTGAAATTATTTGCTTCATATCCTGCTCCTGTAAAATGAATAGCATCTCTTCCTGAATTATTTATTATTCCTCCTGCGAATGTATTGTTTGTACTTATGGAAGAAATGAGTATCCCATTTTGAGTGCTATTAATTATGGTGTTGTTGGCAAATTTATTATTATTAGAATTTTGAACAACGATACCAATATTATTTTTCTTTAATGTATTTTCCATAATTATATTATTACTTGATGAAAATACATAAATGCCCCGAGTTAAACTTGAGTTTACAATGTTGCCTATTACTAAATTGTTTGTAGAGGAAGAACCTAAGGAGATTCCAAAGCTATTGTATAGAGCCGTATTATTCTTTATAGTATTGTTTTGACTGGAACTAGAAAAACTAATACCATAAAAAGTATTACTATTTGCTGTTGAACCAATAATGGTGCTATTAAAGAGCTGGATAAAATAAATTCCAAATTGATTATTATTTGAAGTAATGTTTGTAAAAGAATTATTTTTATTATTTGGACCAGACCAATAAATTCCGTATTCTGAATTTAAATGAGTAGATATGTTTAATAGCTGATTGTGAGAATCCGCATAAGCATAAATACCATAATCACTCACGCTCTTTCCATCCATATCAAGATGCTGAAATATATTTTTATGTGAATTTACAATATAGATTCCTCCACCTATCTCACAACCATCTATGCAATTACTAGAATCTCCAGTTATGCCTGTGATATTGCTGTTTGTGATGATAGAATCGTTTACTCTTCCAAGATAAATTCCCCAACCAGGATTTGCTGTTGTGCCCCCATCGTAAATAGAGACATTAGTAATATTTAGTTGAAGTGCATTTTCTGCCCAAATTCCATATTGAGTTGCAGTTATTTTCAGGTTTTTAATTGTTGCATTATTAAATCCAGATACGCTAACGCCCCTGGATAAAATACTATCTCCTGTAATAGTATAACCATTGCCGTTTAAGGTAACATTGTTTGCTGATATTGTAAAGCAGGTAAAAGATCCTGTATTAATATTTTGAGATAAAATATATTCAGTATTAGCGCTTGTTAAAGTTCCGCAAGATGATATTGGAGCAGGGTCAATAATATGGTCTAATTGGAGAGAGCCGCCGACAATTTTTATATCGAAAGTAGCTTGCTCTGGTGTGTTTTCTGGGAGAATAATTTTATTGTAGGTATTTTCTGTTAGAGGAGGGGATGAGACTAATAAAGTGTCCTGATTTTCAGGATAGATTTCAATTAACGGAATGCCTTCTATAAACCTTGGAAATAGGGTGATGTCTTTTCCCGCAGAGAG
>CAYIDE010000112.1:0-2612 GCA_964362065.1 Candidatus Woesearchaeota archaeon
TCTGTATCCAACTCTTACATCATTAGAAACGCTTACCATTGAAACTGATTTGTTTGCCAACTTTTCTTCAACCGCGACTTCTAAAATAGATTCTATTTCTCCTATTTGCTTTTGCTCGGTACCCTGTCTATCATAGCAACTTTTTTCATATAAAAAGTCTCTAACTACCCTTGGAGTAAAATACAACCTTGAGCTTTCTGAATTGTATTTACTAAATTGAAATGTTTTTTTACTATTTTCATTAAGTTGCTGTAAACCATATAAACAATCTTTTTCCTTTAATTTTACCATATAAAATCAATTCTGAGTCTCTTTATAAACCTTTTTAAATGCACTTATCGAGATATAAGTATGCGAGGAATTCAATATGAAAAATCAAGAAATTCAGCGGGGCTTACGTGCGCCTATTGTCACTGTATGCGGCCATGTTGATCATGGCAAAACCTCTTTGCTGGATGCACTTAGAGGCAGTTCTCTTCAGGAACTTGAGGCAGGGGGAATTACACAAAAGATATCATTTACTAAATATCCTGTAAAACAGTTAAACAAAGTCTGCTCTTTACTAGATGAACAAAAAATTAAACTTCAAATTCCAGGTTTTCTTTTTATAGACACTCCGGGGCATGCTGCATTTACTAATTTAAGGAAGAGAGGAGGTTCGCTCGCTGATTTGGCTATTTTAGTTGTTAGTATTAAAGAAGGCATCAAACCGCAGACTGCTGAAGTTCTTCAAATATTGAAGGCACATAAAACTCCTTTTTTTATAGCCTTGAATAAGATTGACAGTATTTCAGGATGGCAGACCAATAAGGATGCTTCTTTAAAAGATTCAATTGAGCATCAGCCTGCAAATGTTAAACAAGAATACGAGGAGGACCTATTGATTTTCCAAGCTTCACTTCAGGAACATGGATTTGATTCTGATGTTTATTACAATGTTGGGGATTTTACCAAGAAAATAGCTCTAGTTCCAATTTCTGCTAAAACCAAAGAAGGAATCTCTGAATTGATTTTGGTTCTTTGCGGTTTATGCCAGAAATTTTTAAGAAAACAATTAGAAACGTCTAGTGAAGCAAAGGGCGTTATTCTAGAAATAAAGAAAGATAAAGGATTCTCTTGGGCTGAAACAATTTTATATGATGGAATATTAGATGAAGGGGACGAATTAGTAATTGCCAGTTTTGATGAGCCGATTATTTCAAAAGTCAGGGCTATTTCAGAAATAATGCCTTTATCTAATAAGTTTATTCCTGTGAAGAGTTTAAGTGCTGCAACAGGTGCAAGAATTCAACTTTCTAATCCTGAAGGCATATTGCCTGGAATGCCTTTCCAGGAGATTAAAGATAACTCTTCTCAGGCAATTGAGAAAGTCAAGGCACAATTTAAAAAAGATATCATGGGTTCAATTAGCACTGATGTTTCTGGAATAGTTGCTAAAGCAGATTCATTAGGAAGTTTAGAAGCATTACTTACTTTGCTTCACCAAGAGAAAATTTCTGTTGTGCGCGCAGGAATAGGAAAAATTTCTAAGTCAGATATAGTTGCTGCAAAAGCCAATATTTATATTAATCAGCTGGATGCAGTCATTGTTGGATTCAACGTAAAGTTAGAAGGAGATTTAGATGTTCCGGATGATGTAAAGGTATTAACTGATGAGGTTGTTTACAAGCTTATAGAAAATTTACAAAAATGGAGAGAAGAGCGTCAAGCCCTGTTGCACAGGGAAAAGATGATGGGTCTTGCCAGCATATTTAAATTGGAAATTTTGAATAAATATGTGTTTAGAAATTCGCATCCAGCAATCTTTGGCATTAGGGTATTGGCAGGCAAAGTTAAAAAAGGTATTTCTTTATTGGATCAGAACGGCCGGGAAATCGGGCGTGTAAAAGAGTTACAGCTTGAAAAGTCTAATGTTGAGGAAGCTCGTGAGGGGCAGGAATTAGCAATTTCTGTGCCGGGAGTTACATTTGACAGAGTTTTAAAGGATGCTCGTTATCTTTATTCTGATATTGGCGAAAAGCAATTTAAAGCATTTAAGAAAAACAAAGAGCTAATGAGCGCTTCTGAATTACGTGTGCTGGAAGAAATATCACAAATAAAACGTAAGGGCAAAGAGGGATGGGGCATCTAGTATAATTAGTAAAGTATAGAAGTTTTTAAAAAGATATTGAGAATACTTTTTCAATGAATTTAACCAGATTGATTTCATTAACAACTGCAATGATACTTAGTACTAGCTGTGCTTCTTTCCAGAAATATGAAATTATACGATCAAGCACTGATACTTCAATTACTTATTTTTCAAAGAGAGTTAGCAAACCTGCTCCTAAGCAGATATATGCTCTTCTTTGCAATTTAAGTGACAGGCAGGAACAGAGATTTCAAAGTTCAATTGCTGAGGTTTATAAGACATTGAGAAATGTGAATGTGCCAGCTGAAAATGTTTATGTTATTAGCCAAGGAATAGAGAATATTCTTCCTCATAAGTATATTCCATCAAGAGAAGGATTATCAGCAGCCTTTAGCGATATAGGAAAACGTATTACAACCAATGATATTTTATTATGGTCCAATACCCTAAGGTCTTGCCTTAGGGATAGAGCTAAAACCCC
>CAYIDE010000113.1:0-2607 GCA_964362065.1 Candidatus Woesearchaeota archaeon
TCCGTTCTGATGTAATCACAGAGTATGTAAGAAATCATAGAGTGTTTCACGCCGCGAAGGCGGCGCTAGGAAACCGCACCCTTTAGGGTGCGGAGGATGTCATCTCTTCACAAATAGAATAATGGAAGACGAACAGAAAAAATTGAAGATGGCTATTATTTCAGGAGCCTCGCATGCCCTGCGATATAAAAGTGAAGAAAAATCTTCCAGCGATGAAGAGATACTCCAGCGCATTACAAGGGAAAGTAATGAAATTCTTAGTAAGTTAGATATTGGAGATTAATAATATATAAATATGCCTTCATAGAAAATGAAAAAAAATAATGCCAATCAAGAACACCCAGCTGAAAAATTCTTGTCAGTGCTTCTTGCAGATCCTATAATACGACACAATCTATCTTTGCTGCAAACTCTTGTTTCCACAGCGAATATTACAGGATATGAAAAGCCATTACAGATTGTTTACGAGCATTGTGCTCAAGATCTCTTATTATCTGTGAAAGCATTGCATACATTAGGAAAAGTAAAAACCCTAGATGAATTTTTTAGCATGGTAGAAGGCTTGCAAATACCTTCTAAATCTCCGTCTATAGAAATTCTGCCTACTCCTCCCGCTCTTAGTCAGGATAAACCAAAACCCTTGGCATTACCGCCTATTCAGTCATCTCAGAAAATTACCATGACCCTGCAAGATATTGTAAAAACCAGCTCAAAAAGTTATTGGCAAGTAAGTTATTTACTAAAAAAGAAAGGTGCAGAGTATAATGCACGTAAAGATGAAAGAGGTGAATGGATTGCAGATGTTACCAATGATAATTATAAAGAATTTGGTTTTTCCCAAATGCCTAACGAAACCCAGCAATCTTCCTCTTCTGGCTTAAAAACAGTGTCTCCTAAGGGAATACTTATGACAGCCCAACAAATTATAGATGCAGGTTCTCACTATGCTCGCAATTATATTGCACAGAATATAAGAAAAAACAAAGAAATATTTTCTTCTGAAAAGTTCAAAAACAAATGGAGAGGAATAATCACACTAGAAAACTATCATCTTGTTGGGTTGCCTGCTTACCCACAAGATTTAAAAAAAAACTTAGAGATTCCTAAAACAGAGCAGATTCAAAAAAAGAGTTTAGAAACAGTTGTGGAATTGCCTGTAAGGACTCCATTAAAAGTAAAATCAGTGCATCTAAATAATGAAATTATTTCTATTCCGGAGCATAAGATGTATTCTGTTTCAGAGGTTGTTTCATATTTAAAAAAGATTCATTCTGATGTATTTAGTAATGAAGAAACTTTGCGAAATACTCTTGAACATTTGCAGGAGCATGGCGGATATGTTGAAGGAAAAAATCTTGCAGACTTCATTGTCAGAACAAATGGAATGCTCACCCCACATACTAGGACAGGCAAGAAATTACTTGCAAAGGTTCTAGACATTCCTGAGAAAGTGATACCTGAATTATTAAGCCAAGAGCCCTTTATTAAATATGTAAAATCAATAGACGGTGTTGTAAACAGTTACTTACTAAAAGAAAATTTACCCCAACTCAAGAATCTTTTAAAAGAAAACCCCTTAGCTATTAACCAGATACTTTCTAGACCTCCGGAAAGTTCCATTATTAATTCTGCAGAAATCCATTCTGATACTAATTTGCACCAATACATTATGGAAGCCAGAAGTTTTCTAGCACAGGATGGGTGCTTGCCTTATGGCTCTCAGTATCAGCTTCTAGTTAAAGAAGGCATATTAAAACATACAACGCAGGATGAAGTAGAGAAAACACATTTAGCATTTAGAGAAAAATTAATGCAAAGAGGATATGAAACATTTAATATGGATAAGGAAAGAGAAAACTTGGGATTAGATGAAAGAACATTTCACCATGAGATTATTATTTCATTGATTAAGAGCAGAATAGTATTCAACATCCGTGAAGATTTAAATACCAAATTGCCTTTTTATGTAATTAAAAGAGGAACTGCAGATTATGTTAAGAAGATGATAAAAAATTTCGGAAGAAATCTTGCGCAATCTTTATAAGTTATCTCTTCTGTCTTTCCACATGCGGGGATTCCGGAGCGGTCAAACGGGCAGGACTTAAGAAGTCATTCTTTCGCAGGAAAGAAAAAGTTCAGGATTGAGAAATCCTGTGTGCTTAGTGCCTACGGAGGTTCAAATCCTCCTCCCCGCATAAATAATATGTAACTTTTTAGTTACAATAAAAGAAAAGTTTTATAAAGCATTAATATAGTTTAATAGAATGGTTAATAAGTTCACACCAGAAGGACTTCCTATTATAACACAAGAAGTTTCAGAAAAGGTTATGAAATATTTAGATTTTGAAGGAGGTAATCTCCAAGAGTTACCATTTTTTTATTTTAATTTAAATACTTATCTAAACATAAATAATCCCTTATTAGCCCAATTTGCAGCAGTTCAATTGTCAAGCATCAGTAATAAAAAAATAGGAGTAAAGATTATTGGAGAACCAACGCCCAATATTATTTATAGAATTGGATTTTTTGAGAATTATCAGCGTTTAAGAGCGCAAGGAAGGAAAGAGAAAAAAAGAAATCAAGAGTTTAAAGGTATACCTCTAGTTG
>CAYIDE010000114.1:0-2334 GCA_964362065.1 Candidatus Woesearchaeota archaeon
GATAATGGCACTGATGCATCTCTTGCATATTTATTTATTACACATGGTTCTTATGGAGGAGAAAAAGCAACATCTGAAGAAATAAAGAAAGTGCATGCAAACTTAGAAAAATATTGTGGTAGGGACACAGAAGGCATGATCTGGATTTTGGAAAAATTAGAGAAATTAATTAACTAATCAAAATACAATTTGTGTATTGAGTTTTATTTAAAGACCATTTATTTGCCCAAAATGTAAAACTACTAGATGGAATAAACTTAAGAAAGAAAAGAAAAATAATTTTTTTGGCTAAAATAGTTCCGTCTTATGCAACGATGCAAGTACTTGGATATTATTTACTAATTTCTTATTCTTTTTTAAGAATTATCTAAAACTTCATCTAAACAGATTTCTAAAACAGCCAGAGGCATTTTAATGTTCCAATTTCTTAGGGTTTCTGGATGGAGTTCTCCTAAATAACCGAGAGTTTTTCCGTTTATAATTATGGATGCAGTACGACCTTCAATAAGGCCCTGCTTAATTGATTTTTTTAATTGGTAATTAAGAGATAGCATTTTTGTCAGATAGCTGAATATTTCTATTAGGTATGTTACATTAGCAGGCGATGCAGCAATGAGCAAGCGAAGGGATTCTCTTATGCCAGATTCGGTTTTTGCATCTTTTATAAATGTCTTTCCCAGTTCAAAGAGCTTTTGAGGATACTCGGAATCTTTATTTTCTCCAAGTATTCTAAGAGCAGGAATCAGGAGATTAGGGCGTAATAATCGGTATTCTGTTTTTGAATTCTCAACAGGAATAATTTCTTTTTCTGTTAGATGAGAGCGTAAGGCTTCTTCCTCCTTAATGAGATGATATGAAGAAATTTCTTGGAATTGCAGTCCTGTTAGCAGGTTTGCGAGAGCTGATGTCAGGGCATATTCACGCGATTCTTGCGCTATTGTTGCAGCGGAGTGCGATTCCGGTTTTAAATTATTATAGCCATAGGCGATAGCAATTTCTTCTGCAATATCTACTTCGTGCAAAATATCAAAACGCCATGCAGGTATGAGAACAGATTTGTTCTTGTAGCCAAGGCCCATTTTCGCCAGGAGTTTTTCTGCTTCTTTATCTTTGATTTTTAAACCAATGAGTGAATTGATGTTTTCTAGGGAGATTTTCATTTTTTCCGGGTTTAACTGAGGTGTTATGAACGTGCCTTCTTTACCATAGTCTAGCCTCATGGAGTAAATGGTTCCTCCTTGCTCTGCTAGTGCTGTGACAATAATTGCAAGTGTTTTCTGGAGCAAAGAAAAATCAAAACCAGAGCATTCAATGAATACTTCTTTTGTCTCTGTAGAGATTTTTCCTGTTTCATTACTATTTATGATAGGAGGAAGTGATAGAATATTTTTTTTAGCATCCATGAAAATCGGAAACTTTTCTTTTCCTTCAAGGAGATGTGCATACGCTCTGCCAGCGGGATTCTGTTTCAGTATTTCAAGAGCAGACATAGGAGAAGTGCTTTCAAGAGGTGCAAAGGTAATATCCTCTGGTTTTTTTGCTAAATATGTAATCGGCAGGGTAATTTTATCTAAGGGGTAGATGCCTATTGCCAGCTTTTTTCTATTTCTACCCAGAGTTGCATGAATTTTTTCTTGGAGTTCAATAATCTCCTTGATTTTTTCATTATTAAAACTTAGATTTTTGACAATTGCGCAGGCAATATAAGGCCTAATATCTTTGACAGATGAATCTATTTTTACTTTGTAATTTGGTTCTGGGTTTTTAACTTTGTATATTTTTAGACCTGATTCTTTACCAAGAAATGCTTTTATGGCGCGCAGGAATCCTTGCTGGGAAAGAAGGTCAGGGCGGTTAGGAAAAACTTCAATTTCTACTTCATGCCCGGAAACTTTTATAGATGTTCCGAACATACTTATCTGCTCGATAGTTTTCTCATCTAGTTTAATATGCTTTTCAATTTCTGCTCTGGGAAAGGTAATATTTGCCATTTTATTTTTTATTCCATTTGTCTCTTTCCAGCATGACCCCTATGATGCCAAAGCCAGCAATATCTTTCCAGCTGTCTTCTTTTGTTTCAAAATCTTCAATATTTTTGTTTATCATGTTCCTAAGACGCTCAACCTTTTCTTCTATTCTCTGAAGTACTCCAAGTTTTCCCATTCTGATGATATTAGTATCACCGTAAGCTCTATTCTTCTTTTTGATAAGTTCCTTCATTTCATCTGCTATTTTTTCCATTTCTTTTTCATTCATTTTCTTTCAACCTCACATAAATTCTTTTATTCTCCTTTCCCCTAGTTTCATAACTTATCAGCTCTAATGATCCAATTT
>CAYIDE010000114.1:2344-2600 GCA_964362065.1 Candidatus Woesearchaeota archaeon
GACATGTGTTCCAGCATCAGGCTGTTCATCTATATTTCCGATGGTTATAATGCGCAATACTTTAATAGAAGGCGGTAATCCCATGGCAAGTTTTATCATTTCGGGTCTTTTTTCAATATCCTCTCTTTTCATTTCAGAGTTTGAGACTTTTAAATTCCCCTTTATTATGGCGTTTGGTGTATCTATGTATTCTTTTATTTTTTCCTTGTCTTGTTTATCTAGCGAATATTGTTTTCTAATTTTTTAAGGGGTTATT
>CAYIDE010000115.1:0-2577 GCA_964362065.1 Candidatus Woesearchaeota archaeon
CGCCTGACTGATTTCTAGATGCCCCACGGTCTTGCCGTGGGGAGCTTCACTTTTTTATAATACTAATCATGGAGAGCGTGAATATTGGAACCCTCTTTTTTGGCAGAGTATGATTAGATTAAGCGGGACAAATCGCTTAGGAGAAATTGATTTTTCTGCAATGGCTGTCCGCATTAAACCAAAATATGCTTTGTGGTGCTTTCCACAGTGTTATGGAGGAGGATTTGCAGAACGGATGGGTAAGGGAGTTTCAATAGGTTTTTCAGAAAACTCACGTTCTGCTGTGACATACTCATTTTTTATTGACGGAAGTGCTCATGCTTTTATACCTGTACTTTTTGGCCAGGTCTCTAGAGATGAGAGAAAAAAAGCAGATACAGATCTGGATAGCATTATTTCAGTGCAAGAGGCATTTACCTATGCATCCAGAAGAGATCCTATGACGCAGCCCTATATGGCCCTTACTCCTTGGAAAAATACCTATCATCTTTATTATCAAAATGCTAATCCTGCCAGCATAAGTTTTGACGTTGGGAGTGAAAAGTGATTATTAAGTGCAGTTGTCAAAGCATTTAAAAACCTATTTTCGATGAGATGGATATGGCTGTAATGATAAATATTTCAGATAAGGGAAAGTCCTGGAAAGTGCAGATGGAATCAGATATCTTGTCTGGAAAAGTTATTGGAGATTCTTTTGAAGGAAAGGAGATTTTGCCTGCATTGGATGATTATGCACTGCTTATTACAGGAGGAAGTGATAGTGCTGGATTTCCATTGTCTAAGGAAGTGGAAGGTTTAGGTTTAAGGCGAATGTTACTGAAAAAAGGATGGGGAATGAGAGACAGCAGAAAAGGTGTGCGGTTGCGTAAAACTGTAAGAGGAAAAGTAATTTCTGCGAATATTGCGCAAGTTAATTGTAAAGTTGTCAAAGAGGGAAAAAAGCACCTTACAGATGTTTTTCCTGAACAGAATAAGCCAAAGGAAAAGGTGAAGAAAGTAGAAGTTGCATCTGTTGTTTGAGTTTTTAGTTTATTATAAAAGCACCACAGCGTTTTTAAAAGCATATTATCTGGAGAAGAGATGGTAAAGAATATAGCTAAAAAGACAAATCAGGTTTCTGGAGAGCAGGAGCTTCCAAATATTAATATAGGTATTGTTGGGCATATTGACCATGGGAAAACCACTCTTTTATATAAATTATCAGGTAAATGGACTGACACTCATTCTGAAGAGCTAAAGAGAGGCATTACACTTAAGTTAGGGTATGCGGATATTACTCTTTTTAAAAATAAGGAAGGATATAATAGGAAAGAGGGAGAAGCAGTAAGGCATGTTTCTTTTGTTGATGCGCCAGGACATGAAATGCTTATGGCGACAATGCTTTCAGGGGCAGCTATCATTGATGCTGCGATATTAGTGGTCGCAGCAAATGAGGGTATCAAGCCACAAACACGCGAGCATCTCATGGCTTTACAGGCAAAGAAAGTCAGTTCCCTTATAGTTGTACAAAACAAAATTGACTTGGTAGAGCGAGAGCAAGCCTTAGAAAGTTATAAGGAGATAAAACAATTATTGAAGGGAAAGTACAATGACGCCCCTATCATACCGGTTTCTGCACAACAAGAGGTAAACCTAGATACTGTGTATAAAGCAATAGCAGAACTTCCTATTCCTGAGCGAGATATGAAGGGAGAGCCATTATTTGTAGTTGCTAGGAGTTTTGATATAAATAAGCCAGGCACTGTTCCAGAGAATTTGCATGGAGCTGTTTTGGGTGGGACGTTAAAACGCGGAATATTAAAGGTTGGTGATAATATTGAGATAAAGCCCGGAAGAGTTATTAAAGAGGCTAATCAGCTTTATTATAGAACACTTAAAACAAAAGCAGTAAGATTGTTTAGAGGTTCAAGCGAGGTTCATGAACTAATGCCCGGAGGCAGTATGTCTGTAGAGACCCAGCTTGATATGGTTTTAGGCAAGAATGATGCATTAGCAGGATGCGTTTTTTCCAGACCAGGAATTTTACCGGAAATAACACAAAGCATAAAAATAACTTACAGGCTTTTTCCTGAAAGTTCTGGTGTACAGGGTTTAGTAAGAGTTGAACCTCTTAAAGTAAGTGAAATGATAATGTTGAGTGTCAATACAGCTTTTAGTGTCGGCATAGTAAAGAGACTGCAAAAAGATAGTGCAGAGATATCATTGAAAATTCCTATTGTTCCTTGTGCTGGGGAGAGTATAGGCATTGCGCGGAATTTTAATAACCATTGGAGATTAATTGGTTATGGAGAGATTTTATGAATACAGCAATTTGTGCTGCTGTTATTCAATATGGACAGTTACTTATAGTGGAAAAGAAAAATATCTGGATTCTTCCTGGAGGTAAACCAAAGCTAGGAGAGAATGATTTTAGCTGTCTTAGAAGAGAAGTTGCAGAAGAGCTTTCAGGGACTAAAATTGTCGTAGGGAATTATTATAAATTATTTAAGGTAATAACTCCCCATAAGAAAGATGAGCTAGTTGAAAAAGTGTATTATGCTTCATTGGACGGACTTCTTGGAAACCAATCTAATGAAA
>CAYIDE010000116.1:0-2555 GCA_964362065.1 Candidatus Woesearchaeota archaeon
AAAGCTTAAATTTATCACACCAAGAATAGTAAATGTTTTATTTACCATTATTTACGTAATATTAGATTATTTAAAAAGCTATCTTATTCTTTCTTTTTCTTTACAGCCTCATCAATCAGCTTGTTAATATGCTGGTAAAAGCCTTTATATTTTTTGTCCACAAATTCAAGCATCTCAACAAATTTTTCATGGCTTACCTGTAATGTATTCCCTTTTTGCATGCTGCATATTTTTGGAGGATTTCCTGGAATCATCGCTAGTACAAGCCTTCCTTCTGCAGTAGCCTCCTCTTCACTAGTCGGGTCAAAAAATATTACATCTTCTATCTGATAAACAGAAAAATTCACCGGCATATTTTCTTCCTTTAACGGCAATTTTTCTTTAGCTGGTTTTTCATAATCTATTTTTTCCTCTTTCTCATCGTAAAAAGGCATTTTCGCTTCTTTAAGAGCTGCTAAAGCACCAATAAATGCTGCATCTAATAAATTTCCATCATCATTTACAGAATAAATATCAATCATTATTCCCCATACTTTTTCTCCTTTCTTAATGCAAAGTTTCTCAAAATCAATATATTTTGATTCTCTTATCCCCCTGTCAACCAACCTTCCAAGTTCAATTGCTTCAAATTTTGGAGGCCCGTATTCATATTTTGCATTGCTCATTGGTAGTAATTCAGCAGTTAGCATTAAATTTCCTTTATCAGGTGAATCTGGATAAGGCTCTGCAATTTCCATTTTAACTCCAACCCATACTTCTGTTTTTCCAATTTTAACTCTAGCACTTCCCTCTGCTTTTTTTGATAAACCACATTCTATAACTATATCTCTGAATTCCTCTGCTTTTCTATTGTCAAATCTCTTGCCATGGGCAAGATATTCTGCTATTCTATTTTTTGTTAGGTTTGATGTCTCTATCATTTTGTTATTTTTTAATTATTTTCATCTTTAATCTCTTTCAAAGCTTTTTTCTGAACTTCATAAATTTTCTTGCAAGTCTGCCTTCCCATTTTTATTGCTTCTGCAAGATCTTTTGCAGAAATTTTCCCGTCAAGCTGGATATGTGTTAACTTTCCTGATTTATTCATGAATGACATTGCCATATCAGTTGCCCCCTCGCCTTCTTCATAATCTTCTTCAGCTTTATTTACATCAACAACTAATTGCGTATCCATTTTTCCAATTGAAACACTAGTAATCATATCTTTCATTGGAATTCCTGCATGTGCTAATGCTAAAGCTGCTGCATTAATTCCTGCACATCTTGTTGAAGCATCTGCTTGAGGTATTGAAATATGAACATCAACGACCGTATTAGGAAATTCATTGATTAAAACAGCAGGATTCAAAGCCCATTCGCTAATTTTTGAAATTTCGGTGCTTCTTTTATTTGGCCCCGGCCTTATTCTATCAGTTACAGAAAAACTTAGCATTGAATAATTACATCTTAAAATCCCTTTTTCAGGATCTTGCATATGCTGCGGATGTAATTGCTTCGGTCCGTAAACAGCTGCATATGCTACTGTGTCTCCGAATGAAAACATTGCACTTCCGTCGGCGTTTGGAATGACTCCAACTTTTGCAGTTATTTTTCTTGTCTCATCAAATTTTCTTCCGTCTATTCTTTTTGTGTATGCCATGTTCTTATAGGTTTGGGAACCTTTTTAAAAGGTTCATTTTTGTTTTGTAACTTTTACAAAAGTTATTTTGGGAACCTTTTGTTCTTAAAAGGTTCATTGTATATACCATTTTATGAACTCCTCACTTTAGTTATTAATTTACTATTGTAACCAAACATTTTTAACATTTTATCATGAAAATCTTTGATATGTCCTGCTAAAGGATCACTTTTATCATAATCTCCATTACTATAAGTGGTTTGTTCAACAACTTTCTCATCATTCATCACTGAACGTATTGTATAATGCCTTTTCATTTTCCCTTCTCCTGCTCTAAAAATTCTTTTACCTTTTCAGTCAAGCCGTGAACAAAGGATTTTTCAGTTACAAATAATATCGCTTTCTTTGCAAATAATTCGTCTTCAACTTTTTCTCCCTTAATCCACACTAAACCATTCTGGCCAATAGTAATCTTGCAGTTTGTTTCATCTTTGATTAATTTTATCATGCTTCCTTCTTTACCAATAACTCTTGGAACTTTATTCGGATTGATAAATATAATCATGCCATCTTCCAATTTTCCAAGACCTTTTCCATCAAATGTTAAGTCAATACCTTTCTGTTTTATTGAAAATATTTTGGCGCTGAAAAAATCACCAATATCCATGAACTCTGAAATATTATTCTTGTCAATAAATCTTGGAACTTCCATTAAAGGAAGGAATGATGAATACGGAGCATTAATATCAGTCATCCATCCGTTAAAGCTTATATCAGTCACTTGCCCGATTATTACATTTCCTCTTCTAGGTATGAAAACTCCAGATAGGGGAATCACTTTAACAAGTTTTCCAATCTGTTCAACTAATCCGTATCTTTCTGCAACTATTTCATCTTTTTCTCTTCTTGTTCCTTCTCCAGGAAGATAATCTTCTCC
>CAYIDE010000117.1:0-2544 GCA_964362065.1 Candidatus Woesearchaeota archaeon
CCTTTTAAGAACAAAGACAAGCAAAAAACCTAGTGGTTTTAAAGGTTTCCAAAATAACTTTTGTAAAAGTTACAAAACAAAATGAACCTTTTAAGAACAAAGACAAGCAAAAAACCTAGTGGTTTTAAAGGTTCCCAAAAGAGGAAAAAATGATATTTGAAAGAGGGACAAAACTTTATTCATATGAAGTGAGAAATGAAGCTGGCGAGAATGTTGCTTATGTTAATTATCTTGGGGCGCCGTTTATTCCTAGCATTGCTAGCATGCCTGAAGTAATGGCAAGAACTGTTGATCTGCTTATAGAAGCTCCTAATATTTCAAGAATTGTTCTTGTACAGCAAAGAAATTATAATTATAATCTTGAGCAGGTTGTAATGCTTGTGGAATTATCTAACTTATACACTTTTTTATTAAAGCAAGATAAGATTCTTTCTCCTGAAAAACTTGGAAATTTAAGCACTGCTGAAAAATATGATTTTTTGAATAATTTTCTGCAAGGTCTTAAGTTTGACGCTTTTTTGGCGTATCAAAGAATTAAAGAAAAGTTAACTGAACAAAAATCTTTTCAAATAGAGCAGCAGGATAAGAATTATATAAGGCTTTTAGAAAAAATAGTTAAACTTCTTGAGGAAACTAAATTAATCAGAAAACTAACTGCTAAAGAAGAAAGCACTAGCGGGAGAGTTGCTTATTCTGAAATATTTGCTCCAGATATAATTCCTAATTTTGCTTTTGCGAGGTTGGCTTCCGCCCTGCCTGAAGGAGCAAAAATTGTTGATCAGTATGAAGTCGGGAATGAAGAAGACAAAAGCACAATCACTATATTAAAAAAACCTAACGAATTGAAGTATTTTTATCATTTAATGCCTCCAGAATATTTTCTTAATGAGGATTTTCAGATGCTGTTAAACTTAGCTAGGAATGTTTTAATTGAGCATCAGCCGAAAGCTGAAGAATTTATTGATCCTGCGAGAACAAGGCAGGTATTTTTTAATGTTGCGAGAGATTTGCTTCAAGAACTTTCGCAAAATAGAAAAGTTTATGTTTCTTATACTGATCTTAACAAGCTTGCGAATATTCTTGTAAGGCATACTATTGGCTTTGGTTTGCTGGAAGTTTTATTGCAGGATAAGGAGTTACAGGATATTGTTTTAAACGCTCCAATAAGCTTAAATCATATTTTTTTGCGCCATGGAAAGTATGATGAATGCGAGACAAATATTTTGTTAAGCCAAGAAGATGCTGATTCATGGGCTGCTAAATTCAGGATGATTTCCGGAAGACCTTTGGATGAAGCAAATCCTATATTAGATACTGATTTAGTTTTGGAAAATATAAGAGCTAGAATTGCAATTATACAAAGGCCATTATCTCATCACGGATTGTCATATGCTGTAAGAAGGCATAGGGATTATCCCTGGACACTGCCTTTATTTATTAAAAATAAAATGATAAATAGTTTTTCAGCAGGATTATTAAGCTTTTTGATTGATGGATCTAGAACTTTATTAGTTGCAGGAACTAGAAGTTCGGGAAAAACAAGCTTGCTTGGAGCGTTAATGCTGGAGATAAAGCCAAAATACAGGGTTATTTTAATTGAAGATACTCCTGAATTGCCGAGTGATTATTTAAGAAAATTAGGATATGATATTTTGTCAATGAAAGTTCGTTCGTCTCTTGTTGAGACAAGCAACGAGCTTGCTGCTGAAGAAGGGATAAGAGCCAGTTTAAGATTAGGGGATAGTTCTTTGATTGTTGGAGAAATTAGAAGCACTGAAGCTAAAGCTTTGTATGAAGCAATGAGAGTTGGGGCTTTGGCAAATGTTGTTGCAGGAACTGTTCACGGAAGCTCGCCTTATGCTGTTTTTGACAGAATTGTTAATGATCTGCAAGTTCCGATAACAAGTTTCAAAGCAACTGATCTTGTTATTGTTGCAAACCCTGTAAAAACTCCGGATGGTTTGCATAGTGTTAGGAGAGTGAGGCAGTTATCTGAAGTAAGAAAACACTGGACTAAAGACCCTCTTGAAGAAGGAGGATTTGTTGATTTATTAAAATATAATGTTGAAAAAGATGAGTTAGAGGCGAGTGACGAATTAATTAATGGAGATTCTGAAATTATAAAAGAAATTGCATCTCAAGTAAAAGGATGGGCGGGGAATTGGGATGCTGTTTATGATAATATACTTTTAAGAGGAAAGACAAAGCAGTATATTGTTGATATAGCTGAGAAACTTAAAAGGCCCGAGCTGCTTGAAGCTGAGTTTTGTAATGTGGCGAATAATATTTTTCATGAAGTTTCTGATGAGATAACTAAAGAAGTTGGAATTCCTGATTCAGAAAGAGTTTTTCCTGAATGGGTTAAAAGAGTTGATAAAGTTGCGAATGGATTTACTGCGGAGAAATTATAGAGATTTTTGAAGTTCTGAAAATATAACAAACAAATTATTAAGTTAGTAGGTTTAGATTAATAAGTGTGGAGCAATTTAGATTTAAGATATCTGTAGCTTTCTCATTAAAATTAGGTGAAGATATAGTGCAATT
>CAYIDE010000118.1:0-2535 GCA_964362065.1 Candidatus Woesearchaeota archaeon
ATCCTTGCTCCACTATTTATAAAGCAAGATTACTTATAAAGCTTTGCTCAACCATTTCGCTCTGAAATCAAAGCATCGCAATATTTTTGAGTAAGAATGCCCTTCTTTACAAGCTCAGTGCAATTTACATCATAACCCAAACAAAGATTCTCTGCCTTACACCCTCTATTAGCAATCCGCTTGCATCCTTCAGGAGCAGTAAGTGTCTGGCATAAGTCAAGTGTTACAAGGTCTTTTGTAATAAGATAAGAAGCGCTGTTTGGAAGCGCTTTGATCTCATGCACAAGGAATAAATCATCATCACATCGCTGAACAGATGATGCAACTCCCACCCTTACTAAACCAACAGGAGTTGTGCATAAACGCTGAACAAAAAGGTCTGAAGATTCATTATCTTTAAAAGTTGGTTGAACAGCAGGAGGCATTTCTTTCTTTTGCATAAATAGAAAAAATAAAATTATTAAAATTAAAATAATTAATGCGATAAGCAAGAATAAAAAACCAGAAAAGTTTAAATTTTTCTGATTCTTTTTATTTTGAATTCCTTTTCGCATTTAATTTAATACGAATGAAATTATTTAAACCTTCTTACCCATTGTAAATTTATCGCTCTTTCTTTGCTGCTTTCTTTATATCTGATAAATCTGCAATATCCTCTGTTCCCCTGTCTGGTCTATACGCAGTTATGCGAGGAAAACGCAGAGCATATCCTGAACTATAGCTCGGGCTTTTCTGAATATTTTGATAGGTCACAGAAACCACAAGCTTCGGCTTTACTTTGACTCTTGTTCCTTCTTCATTTATAATCAATTTTTTCAGCAATTGCGTCATTTCTTCATAAGTTGTTCCCATTTCAGATTTCTCTTTTAATCCAGATGATACCATTCCGACTTCAAGAAAATTTTTTCCTTCCTTGCAAGCTACAATATAACTCGTAAGCCAGCCTGCCCTTTTGCCTGTTCCGTATTCTGCTCCTACTATTGCCAAATCTAAATCATTAACAATTGGTTTCAGTTTTACCATGTAGCCCACTCTTCTTCCAGGCCTGTATGGTGCATCAAGTTTCTTAATCATAATGCCTTCCTCGCCAATTGCCAAAGCTTTCCTATAAAAATCCTCCCCTTTCCTTTCATTTTCTGTAACTAGCTGAAACGAAGGTCTAATAACAAACTTAACAGGCTTCACAATGCTATCCACTAATTTCCTTCTTTCAGCAAAAGGTATATGCATTAAACTCTTTCCCTTGTAATATACTGCATCAAATACATTCACCTCTACAGGCAAAGCCTTAATTAGTTTGTCAATATCATATTTTCTCTTAATCCTTTGGCTGACTGCCTCAAAAGGTTTATACTTCTTTGTCTTTGGATCATAACCAACTGCTTCGCTATCCAATATAAAACTATCTCCTTTCACAAATTCTCTTACTGCTCTAACTACATCTGGAAATTGTGCGGTAACATTTTCAAGTTTTCTTGTGAATAAGAATATCTCATTTCCCTGCTTGTGTATTAACAATCTAAATCCGTCATACTTATGCTCTAAAGCAGCTGGCTTTCCGCAAATCTCAAAACCTTCTTTTAATGTTTTTACTTTAACAGGCAGCATAACATTTAATGGCTTTCCAGGTACAATGCTAATACTATTCAGAGATTTCTTTCCCTTAACCGCAGCACTAAACAACAAAGCAAAATCATTAGCTATATAATACACATCATGAATTTGTTCAGCCATGCTCTCCTCAGGATAAAAAGCTTGGGCAATTGCATCAACAAGTATTGCATCAGCAACTCCTACATGCAAATCGCTCAATAATGTCCTCACAATATATTTCGCTTCAAGTGCTGATGCATTAGCCAAGAGTTCAGCAATGCATGCTATTTTCTTATCAACAGAGCCCTTTCCTTCTAATAAAAATAATTTCTGTAAATTGTCATAAACTTTTTTAACGCTTAATTTTTCACTGAAAAGCGAGCTCTGTTTTTTCCTGCCGGAAAGCTCCTGAGCTATGTCACCTAAATCTCCTGCCTTTCTATAACTCTCTATAATTTTCTCAGATGGAATACCCCATCCTGTACTAAGAGCTTTAATAGCTAATTGTATAGAAATGCCAAATTCTTTAGGATCATAATCTGGTAAAACCCTTCCTCTAAGCAGATAAATCCACTCAGGCCTGCCATGCTTCTCTAGTTTATGAAGAAATTTAGCAAGTATTTCTGTCTTTTCAAGTCGCTTGGTTGTTGCAGCAACCTCTTCATAGACTGAAACAAATTCTGCATATTGCATATCTCTTTAAGAAAAAGGTTCTTTAAAAATTCTCGCAAAAATTGAAATTTAATTTAAAATTAAATATTGGCTCATTAAATTTTATACAATTTAACCAAACATTCATTAATTCAGTAACCGAATTAAATTAGTAGCTATAAAATCAAAAACACGATGTGCCACCACACACTAAAGTGTGTGGTTTGTGGCAGGCACTCGTGTCATCAAGAACTTTTAGTTCTTGAATGCCATCAAGAATGTGAAACATTC
>CAYIDE010000119.1:0-2525 GCA_964362065.1 Candidatus Woesearchaeota archaeon
CAGAAGGATTAGTCGGCAAGAAAGGCGTATTATGGTGGCAAATACACCGCATTTTAAGTGAAAAAAAAGTAAAACCTAAATTTTTATTCTTGGAGAATGTTGATAGGCTACTAAAATCGCCCGCAAAACAGAGAGGGAGAGACTTCGCAGTTATGCTAACTTCACTTTCTGATTTAGGATATATAGTAGAATGGAGGGTAATCAATGCAGCAGAATATGGCATGCCCCAGAGGAGAAGAAGAGTTTTATTCTATATATTCTGAAGAGGACAATAATGAAAACAATGAGGAAGACGAAGACCGAGACGACGAAGAGGAAGAGGAGAATGATGTTATGCCTCTACTTGGTAAGAATATTAAAATTAGCGATATTGTTTGTACTTTAGAACATGAGGGTACAGATAAAGTTTTTGCATTCTTTCCAGTATACCCGGATATTCCTAAACAGATGGTAGAAGTAGTGAAGAGAACTATGGAGCAATACCCTAAATATTTTGTGCCTTTTATTATGGCACCTGATAGCGATGATTCTCCAAGAGGTTTGTCGACAGTTAAAGCTAGTGTTCTGAGAGAGATGCTTTCTATATATCCTAGTTTATTTAGGGGATATGGAGAAATTGGACTTTATCAAAGGGAAGGCGGTTCCAGAGAGCTTCCACCAGATGACCCTGTCTTGGAAGATATTTATCCTGTTGTCAGAGAAAATAAACTTACGATTTATTTTCATCCTGGAGAAAATATGGAAGATAATTTTGAAATAGTTTTAAAAGAAAATCCAGATATTAATTTTATTGTTCATGGAGAACAAATTGAGGAACCTGATAAAATAGGTGCCCTCATGAAAAAATATCCAAATATTTATTTTACTGTCAACGATTTATATGGCGACCAATATTTGCTTCATGCTCAAGGAAGTACTAAAGATTTTTTGAAAGCATTAGACGATTATGAAACCTTGCTTAAGAAAGATCTTGCCACATGGAAAAAGCTTATTGAAAAGCATCCAGATCAATTTATGTGGGGCACCGATAGAGGAGGGATTGCGGTTTGGACATTTGATATAGAAGTTGGGCAGAAAATAACAGATTATGGAAGAGCTTTTATTGGAAAGCTTAAGCCAGAAGTACAGGAGAGGTTTGCTTATAAAAATGCGTTGCGAGCTATTGGTGAGGAAGTATAATGAAAAATAAGATAATTATATGGTTTGTGGTTGTGATTGTTTTGATGGTTGGCGCCTTTTATTATTTTTCAAAAGATAATTATTCTGGAATTGGAGAAGATGTAGGAGCTGAATACGACTCTAAAATTGCTCAAAATGATATTCAAAATAGCCCTACAAATAAAGATATCCATGATAATAATAAACCAAATCAAAATTATGAGATATATTCGCTAACAAATTTAGATTTACCTTTTGATGTTGACGATATCAACGGGGGAAATAAATTCTTTACTCCATTTGGTTTAATTAGGCATGAAAGAGATAAGGGTCATGGGCATGCTGGCATAGATATTCCTTTATCAAAAGGAGATGATATTTACGCTGTTTCTGATGGGACAATTATTATCAACAAACCAGCAACTGACGGAGGAGATGGAAATAGTTTTGAAGGAAATAATGTGGTGCTTTTAATTGCAGGGGGCTATAATGAAGGAGAAGGCTGGGGATTTTTATATGAACACATTAACTTAGATTCTGAAATTAACCTTGGCTCTATAGTTGATAAAGGGCAATTAATTGGAACCAGTGCTTTAACTAATGGCAATAATCACCTTGGGTTGGCTTACTATTTTGATGATTTTAAATATACACGAGATTCTAAGTGCTGGGTTGATAATTTAAATGGCGAGGACAAGCAAAGACTTTTAGCAGAATGGGAAGAAATTAGCATGAGTCCCGAATTTATTAATTCGTGGACAGATTCTTTTGAAGATGGTGCTTACCCTTACAGGGCTTTACTTGACAAAAATAATTTTCCGAATGGACCCCAACTTTGCTATGATTACGGGTTGGATGTTAGAATTAGGTAAGGTATTTAATGTCTTTTTTACATTATTATATAAAGTCTAATGGGTGATAAAATAATAAAAAATAATTTGCTTCATGGGATTGTGGCAATTGTAATACTTGTTGTGATTGTGATTATTTTTAATAGTGTTTTTAAAGAAACTATTGGTGACGAATCTGGAAGCAGTTTGGGTATAATTTCTGAAGAAAGTCTTGGAACTTTGTGTTCTGGAGAAGAGGAATGTACTTCTTATTGTTTGAACAATCGCGGAAGTTGCGAAAGTTATTGCAGAGGTAATGAGAAGGAGTTATGTAGGGCCCTATTTCCTCCAGAAGCTAATAATAAAAATAATGAAAGAAATTGTGTTAGCAATCCTAATCCTGTTTTTACGCACGCATTTGCAGATATCACAAAGCTTACAGAGATATCACAATATGGCAGTAACGCCCTCTATAATCCTGGATCACAAGCACGCAGTTATGTTTCTGTTAAGGAAAATGAAAGTACCGCGGTATAT
>CAYIDE010000120.1:0-2518 GCA_964362065.1 Candidatus Woesearchaeota archaeon
AGTGACCCATCTTCGGCCTAGATCATTATTGAGGAGCATTACTTGAGATCCAACTTTCAGCTTCAACTCAAGGTCTGTAGGCAGTGAAGATCTTTCAAATTTTCCTTTAAGCTCTCCCTTGCAATGGAAAACTTTTCCCCCAAGCTTCAGCAGCTCTTTTTCATTTATCTGAGCGGCAAGATCATTGGTTGTGGTGAGATTAATGTAGAACTCATCTGAAGGGGCTTCAAACTCCGGGTTAAGTCTTTGGTTTATTATCTCGATGTCTTTTTCTGTGGCAGAGCGGTTTCTCACAGCATTTAATAAATCTATAAACTTCTGGTCTTTCTGCCGATAGATTTTTTCCAGCTCAATGAATCCCATCTCCAGATCTTCAAAGACTTTCGCGTCGAAAAAATAGCCACTTTTATACTGCTTGAATATCGCTTGGTCTTTTCCAGCAATGACAGGAGGCAACTGATAGAGATCACCTATAAATATTGCCTGCACACCTCCGAAAGGGACGTTTTTCCCCCTACTAATCCGCAAAAACTTATCAACACAATCCAACAAATCTGCCCTAACCATAGAGACTTCATCAATAACTATCGATTCTATGACCTTGTACAACTTTTTGTTCGACACATACTGCTGCTGTATCGCATTCGGCGTGATGTCTGGAGCGAACCTAAAAAAAGAATGAATAGTCTGCCCCCCAACATTGAGAGCAGCCACACCAGTTGGCGCGAGAATTGCTATCTTCTTTTTTGTTGTTTTCTTGAAATGCTCAAGCAGTGTTGACTTGCCAGTGCCCGCCTTTCCTGTTATGAACACATTTTTTCCGCTGTTTTCCATCACTTCCAAGGCTTGAAGAAATTTTTCATTGAGCTCTATGCCTTCAGCATTTATCTGACTTGCCATGCCTTTTGAAAGATTCACCATCGAGAGTTGCTCTATTCACTCCTTATATTTTTAACAATTTCTCTATATCCTTTAAGTCAATACAATACACTTGTCTTCCATTAAACTCAGAAACCTTCTTGCTAAAAGACCTTGCAAATATTGCCAAGATCTCTTTTCTTTTTTCATTATTCCAATCTACATACTTTGTTTTCGCCTCTAGCTTATTCAAAATCTCCAAGGCGTTTATCTTATCCTTCCACTTGCATTCCCCAAACATTATTTCTTTTTTATTATTGTTTACAGCAAGACAATCTATTTCATAAGTCCCGACATCACACTTTCCCCATTGATTTCCTATGCTATCAAAATCCATCTCAGAAAATACTTTTTTATCTTTAATTAGGGATATTATAAACTTTTCAAATTTTCTTCCAACAAAAGCGTTAAACTCGTTCTTAAAAAAATCCTGCACTTCATTAAATCTTTCTTGCTCTATATATAACCTATTTTTATCATAGAAATAAAACCAAAACGAAAGAAAGTTATCTATTATCTCATATCTTCCCGCTCTAGAATTTACAGGATCCTCTGTTATTGGTGTCATTTTTTTAACAAGATTAAATTCTCTTCGAAGTATATTCAGATATTTTATAGCTTCATTTTTCTTATTGTCAAATAGACTTGATATCTCATTCAGCTTTGTTTTTCCCTCCGCTATCGCAGTCAAAACAGTGTTATATGTTCTCGAATCTTTTCCAAACTCTACAGAGAGAATCGCTTTACCTTCTTCTCTTAATTGAGCATCCTTTGAGAGAATCAGATTTGCTATATTTTCCCTTGCTGTTTTCTTTAAGTTGATGAACTCATAATAATAAGGAACACCCTCAAATACTGACCAGATTTCAACAAATTCCGACAAAGAAATTTTTAATTCATTGAATAAGCTGCAAATATCTAAATTACTTAAATCAATCTCATGTGTTTTCCGGCCATATAATGGAGAAGCAGCATCATAAAAAACTTTATTCATTAAAGAGTAGCTAGATCCTGCCACAGCTAATTTAAACAATCTTTTCTTCTGTTTTCTATCATCAATAACTTTTTGTATTTCTCCATAAATAGACTTGTTCACATTTAATAAATTCTGAAATTCATCTATTACGACTGTTTTATTCTGATCAAATAAATATTCGAGAAGAGAACCAAAATTCCTAAATTGCGGGAGTTTATATTCATTTGAAATCTGCTCCAATATCCAATCTATAGACTTATCAGGCCAAACAAAAATATATGTTGCATTTGGCAGTGCTTTTCTCAACAATAATGTCTTTCCTATCCTTCTTCTTCCCTTAACAATCAAAAAAAAGCTCTTTTTAGACAGCTCATCAAGTTTTTTCAATTCCTCTCTTCTTCCAATAAACTTTATGTTTACCATACATTATGTATTGAATACATACTATTTAAATCTTTCTCTTTTCTTTATTTTAGCTAATACTTTACACCTTGCCTGGCTTGAAGCTTCATTTTACATATTTCAAAAATTCTTCCCTTGTTAATTTCAGATCATGTTTTATAATCTTATTGAGAAGACCTCTATCAATTTCTTCTCCTGGGTGATTAGGGACTGTGGTTGTTC